>NZ_JBVILR010000013.1:0-233923 GCF_055580265.1 Streptomyces sp. NPDC032091
CCAGTACGCGGGCTTCCGCCCGGCGCACCGAGAGCACGCACCAGACGCCGCGGGGCCGCCCTCCGGGCGACGACGGGAGTTTGACGACAGGCCCTAGGGTCGGTGGCATGAGTACGCAGATCCCGGCCCTTGAGCCCCTCCTGTCGCAGATCGCCCGTCAGGAAGCCCTGTGGCAGGCGGAGAAGGACCTGAAGGGGCTCGGCTCCGAAGGGGTCGACGGCCTGCTGGAGATACGGCGCGGCGGCCCGGGCGCACTGCGCCGCCACGCCCTGCACGCGCTGGCGATGCTCGGCGCCGGGGACGGCCTGGACGAGCGGGACCGGCGGGCGCTGGAGCGCCTCGTCCGGATCAAGCTGCTGGAGGACCGGCCGCTGGACGAGCACCTCCCGTTCATCTGGTTCGCGGTGCCGGCGGCCACGTACGAGGGCGTCTTCGACGCCCTGGGACTGCACGACCGCATCCCCGCGACCATGGCCATGGGCATGTCGGCGATGTACCACGACTCGGCGGTGACGACCGGCCCCGACGGCGAGGAGCGGACGGTCCACCGGATCTTCGTCACCCCCGAGTTCGCCGGTTGGCGGATGCTCTTCGGCGGGCTCGCCTTCCAGGACGCGGAGGAGGTCGTGGCCCGGCTCAGCGCGCACTGCGGACAGGCCCACTTCTACTTCCGTGACGCCTACGACGACGACCACGGCTGGGCGATCGCCGAAGGGGGCCGCGTGGTCCGCTCCTACCAGACCTACCGCGAGCCGGCGTGGACGGGCGACCCGATGCCGTGGGAGGAGCCCGAGACGGAGGAGGAGTACGGGGGACCCGGCCCGTACGAACCGAACGCCTCCTGCGAGACCAACGCGAACGAGGTGGCGCACGCCCTGACCGTCGATCCGGAGAGGATCGACGAGGACACCCCCATGACCGGCCACGGCTGGCTCGCCGTCACCGCCCCCGGCGTCGGTCACGGCCCGTTCCCCGGCGCCCTCGCCGTCTGACCGCGCGCTGCCGCCGTCCGACCGCGCTACGGCCCGGTCCGCCGGGGCGGGTGCCCCCGGCGGACCGGGCCGCGGGCGTCAGCCCTCGATGCGGTGCTGGGTCCAGAACGCGGTCAGGTCGGTGGCCGACGCCGCCTGGGCGGCGGCCTTGAACTCGGCCGTCGTCGAGACGCCGTACCAGTGCGCGGCGGCGTAGTCCTTGAGCAGCTTGGCCATCACGCTGTCACCGAGCTGGCGCCGCAGGTCGTGCAGGGCGCACTTCCCGTAGCCGTACACGACGGTCGAGTACCGGGACGAGTTCGCGTCCCAGTAGGCCATCGAGTTGGTGATCTTCTCGGCGGAGGACGCCCACGAGACGCCGCTCCAGCAGTTCGTGCCTGTCTTGCCCTGTGCCAGGTCGGTGGCGTAGTCGGTGAACGCCTCGTCCAGCCAGGGGCTCGTGTACTCGTCGTCGCCGACGATGCCGTAGAACCACTGGTGGCCGATCTCGTGGGTGAGCGCCGTGGTGCTCACCAGGTCGAGGACGAAGCCGGGGTACTCCATGCCCCCGAACCAGTAGTTGTTGTCGATGACGGCGTCCAGCTCACCGTACGGGTACGCGCCGAACCGCGCCGCGTGGGCGTCGACGGCGTTCTTCGCGGTGGTCAGCATCGACTGCGCGTCGCTCGCGCTGATCCCCGACACGGAGTAGATGTTGATCGGCGTGCCGGCGGCCGAGGTCCCCGAGATCTTGGCGAACGGGCCGGCGCCCCAGGCGAAGTCGCGCACCTTGGACGCGGTCGCCGTGGTGACCGTACGGCCGCTCGTGCCGGGGGTGTCGACCGAGGTTCCGGTGGCCGGCACCAGCAGGCCGCCGGGGTGGTCCAGCGTCACGCTGAAGTCGGAGGCGAGGGAGTAGAACGACTCGCCGTTGTTGGTGTACGGGTCCAGGTGCCAGCCCGCACCGTCCCGGACGGCGAGCACCGGCAGGGCGTTGCCGATGTTGGCGAACGCCCCGTCGTGGCCGAAGCGGTCCGCGCCGCTGGGCACCGTGATGGACAGGTCGAAGCCGATCGTGGCGCTCTGGCCCTGGTTGAGCGGGGCCGGCAGGTTGATCTTCAGGGCGGTGCAGGCGACCGAGAGCCCGGCCGCGGTGCCGCCGGTGACGTTCGTGACGGCGATCGGCATGGCCTGGCAGGTGCCGTGGTAGTTGTCCCAGAGCCTCAGGTACACCTCGTTCAGCGGGGTGGCGGAGGCGTTGGTGAACGACGCGGTCTCGTGGCCGGTCCACACGAAGCCGTTCGCGTCGCTGCTGAGGTTCACGGTGTACGAGGGTGCGGCCGGGGTGCGGGTGGAGTCCGTCGGCGGGACCGTGCCGCCGGAGGTGTCGAGGGCGACGTCGTCGAGGACGAAGGAGGTCTGGAGGCTGGAGTCCTCGGAACCGGTGAACGCGACCGTCACGGTCTGGCCGGCGAAGGCCGAGACGTCGAAGGACTTCTGGACGTACCCCGTGTTCTTGTCGAGGTTCGAGTACGTCGCGAGCGTCGTGCTGCCGATCTTCGCGGTCAGGGTGTCGTACTTGACCGACGTGGTGCGCTCGGCGGTGTCGATGTGCAGCCAGAAGGTGAGGGTGGCGGTGCTGCACCCGGAGGGGATGGTGACGCTCTGGGAGAGCGTGTCGGTGTGGGTGGCGCCGACGCCGTTCAGCCAGGCGAACCAGCCGCCGCCGTGGGCGCTCTGGCCGGTGCGGTTGGTGATCAGTCCGGTCTGCGACGAGGTCCAGGGCGAAGTGCCGCTCTCGAAGCCGCCGTTGGCGACGACCTGCGCCGGGGTGCAGGCGGCCGGCGCCACGGCGGTGCGGGACATGGTGGCGGCGTGCGAAGGGGCGGCGGGATGTGACGGGGCGGCGGTGGCCGGCGTCGCGGGGAGCAGAGCGGCCGCGGCCAGTGCGGCGACGGTGCTCAGGATCGCGGCGAAGGCCTTGTGGGGGGTGGCTCTCACACGTAACTCCTTCTCGGCGGCCGGGATTCCGGCCTGCTGGTGAAGACGTGCCTGTCCCCCGGTTCGGGGGACACCGCCAGGCAGCCTCGCAGCATTGACCGGAACATGCCATCCAGGGCAGGTAAAGGCGGGGTGGCCGCCGTCAGTGAAATTTGCCATTCAAGATCTTGATGTTTGTACACCCCCATGCCAGATTCGGCGCAGCACATCCTGGGTCAACGGCGCGGCGCCTTCCGCCGGCGCCGCCACACAACTGCGGGGAGAGGCCACCACCATGCCGGAACGACACGCACCCGGGGACCGCCTCGCGGTGGAAAGACGGACGATCGAGGCCGTCCCCGACTCCGAGCGGCACGGCACGCCGCGCAGTCAGTTCACCCTGTGGTTCGGCGCCAACATGCAGATCACGGCCATCGTCGACGGCGCCCTGTCGGTCGTCTTCGGCGCCGACGCGCTCTGGGCGATACCCTCGCTGCTCCTCGGCAACCTGCTCGGCGGCATCGTCATGGCCCTGCACTCCGCCCAGGGCCCACGGCTCGGCGTACCGCAGATGATCTCCAGCCGTGCGCAGTTCGGGGTGCTCGGCGCGGTACTGCCGCTGCTGCTGGTGATCCTCATGTACCTCGGCTTCGCCGCGACCGGCAGCGTCCTGGCCGGCCAGGCCATGTCCGCCATGCTGCACATCGGCACGAACGCCGGGATCCTCGTCTTCGGGGCCCTGACCGCCGTCGTCGCCGTCACCGGCTACCGCCTGATCCACATCGCGGGCCGCATCGCGACGGTCGTCGGCGCGCTCGGCCTCGGCTACCTGATGGTGCGGCTGTTCACCCAGTACGACGTCGGCGCGCACGTCGGCGAGAAGGGCTTCGACGCGGCCACCTTCCTGCTCGCCGTGGGGCTCGGCGCCGGATGGCAGCTCACCTTCGGCCCCTACGTCGCCGACTACTCGCGCTACCTGCCCCGCGAGACCGCCACCCGTGCGACGTTCTGGTCCACCTTCGCCGGCTCCGTGATCGGATCCCAGTGGGCCATGACCCTGGGCGCGCTCACGGCGGCCGTCGCGGGCAAGGCCTTCCTGCCCGACCAGGTGGGCTTCCTCGGCGACCTGGCGGGCCCGGCGTTCCTCGCCTTCCTCATCCACCTGGTCATCGTGGTCGGCAAGCTCACCGTCAACTGCCTCAACGCCTACGGCGGGTTCATGTCGATCCTGACCACCGTCACCGCCTTCGACCGCCGCTCGCGCGTCTCGCCCGGGGTGCGCGCCGCCTACATCGTCGGCTTCATCGCGGTGTCCATGGTCATCGCGCTCGCCGCCAGCGACGACTTCCTGAGCAACTTCAAGAACTTCGTGCTGCTGCTCCTGGCGGTGTTCACACCGTGGAGCGCGATCAACCTGGTCGACTACTACCTGATCTCCCGCGAACGCGTGGACATCCCGGCCCTCTACGATCCGGACGCCCGCTACGGCCGATGGAACGCGGCGGCGCTGGGCTCCTACCTCATCGGCATCGCGGTGCAGGTCCCGTTCCTGGCCACCAAGCTGTACACGGGCGCGCTCACCAGGAAGCTGGACGGCGCGGACATCTCGTGGATCGTCGGCCTGCTGGCCACCTCGGCCCTGTACTGGCTCTGGGCCCGCCGCACCGCCAACCCGCCCACCGAGACCATCCACCCGGCCCCGCCCGAGACCATCGCCGCCGCCCAGGCGCCCCCGACCGCCTGACCGGCGGTCAGAGGTCGCCCTGGACGAGGGCGTGCAGGTGCTCGTCGTGCCACCCGTCCGCATGGAGCAGTGCGCTGCGCATCGTGCCTTCGAGGGAGTAGCCGGCCTTCTCCGCCACGCGGCAGGACGCGGGGTTGGCCACGGAGTGGCACAGGCGCAGGCGGTGCAGGCCGAGGTCGGCCAGAGCCCATGCGCTGACCCGCTTCGTGGCCTCGACCACCACGCCGCGACCGCGGGCCGCCGGCAGGATCCAGTAGACGATCTCGGCGCTGCCGCCGCTCAGGTCGATGTCGCCCCACCCGATGAGCCCCACGGCCTCCCCGCCGGGCCGGGCGATGGCCCAGAGGGCGCTGACCTCGGCCCGCCAGCGCTCCCGCATGCGCTCGATCCGGTACCGCGCCTCCTGCGGTGTCCCCACCGCCAGGCGGTTCCACTGGCGGATACCGGGATCCCGGCCGGCGGCCACCAGCACATCGGCGTCGGCGACGTCCCAGGGGCGCAGTTCCAGGTCCATCGGGAGGGCGAGGACCGGCTGGTCCATCGAGGCCAGGCGGCCTGCGGGTACGACTGCCGGTATCGGTGCGCTGGAGATCATTTCGGCACCCTACTCAATCGGCGGTGATTCCGGTCGCAGACCAACTCGCCGCGGCAGTCCGACTCAGCCGTCACCGTCCCTGCGGTCCCGGCCTCGGCCGTGGATCATCGACATCAGCATCCCGTGGGTCTCCTCGTCGGCGGCGGCCACGAGTCCGCGGCCCGCTGCACCGATCGGGCCGCCGTCGATTCCTGTGACGACGCAGCCGGCGGCACGGCACAACGCGATACCGGCCGCGAAGTGAACGCTCCCGGAGAGGTCGCCCCCATCGGTGACGTACGCGGCGCGCCTGCCGGCGGCGACCCAGGCCACCGCCAGGGTCGAGGACACCACCCGCGGCCGGAAACGCCGGACGAAGTCGGGATGGGCCAGCAGATCCACCGCTCGGAAACCGGGCGCGCTGGGGAACGGCGGATCCAGGTTGACGTCCACCAGGCGGGTGGCCGCCGTAGGCGTCAATCGCGCATCGTCGGCTCCGTCCTGACGTACCCAGGCGTCCGCCCCGTCGGTGAAGAAGACCTCGCCGGCGAAGGGGTCGGCCACCGCCGCAGCTCCATCGCGCAGCGCCACGTTCACGGCTACCAGCATGTTTCCGGCGGCGTAGTTCAACGTGCCGCACAGGGGGTCGACCAGCCACTGCCGGACCGCGTCGCCCACCCCCCGCCGACCGCCCTCCTCACCGAGCACGGCGTCCTCGGGTCGTGCGGCACGAATCACGTCGAGGATCCGCTCCTCGGCGGCCACGTCCGCAGCCGTGGCGAAGTCCCCGGCCCCCTTGTCGATCCGGGCGAGCCGCCGGCCGTACATGCCGCGGACGACGTCCGCTCCGGCACGCGCGCCGGCTACGGCCACCTCGGCATCGACGGGCCCCACATATGAGTCGATCACGCGGTCCAGCCTATCGAGGCACAGCCACCCACCCGGCGAACCTTCCCGGTCAGAGCACTAGCGTGGGGTGCGTGACGTGGAGCGAAGCGGAGTACCTCGACTGCCTGCGGGGCGAACGGCGGGCCTACGCGTGGGTGATGGAGCGGTACGGCGGCCTGCCGGCGCAGGAGGCCGCCGAAGCCGCCGTCGGCTGCTATCCGTACGAGCCGGCGGACGACCCGTACCGCGGACTGGTCTTCCACGAAGAGGCCTGGCACTGGGCGATGCAGACCGTCCACGGCCCTCACTACGCGGTGGCCCACCCCGAACTGGCCCACCCCCCGGCCGCCTACCGGTCCCTCGACTGAGCCCTGAACCCAGGCCCGCCCGAGGCGACCGCGGGTGCGGCCTGATGTGCGGGCGGACAAGGCGTACGCCTCCCGCAAGAACCGCGCCTACCTGCGCCGCCGCGGAATCCGCTGCACCATCCCCCACAAGGCCGATCAGGCACGCAACCGTCAGAAGCTCGGCTCCCGGGGGGCCACCGCGCTGATCAACGAGTGGTTGTGACTTCCCGGTTTCGCCGGGGCGCGATGCGGGTGGGGAGGAGTTCCAGCAGGAGTTCCACGAGGAGGTCAGGCTGCCCCACGAACGGTGAGTGCCCTGACTGCCATTCGCGTACGTCGGTGCAGCGCGAGGCCATGGTGCGCTGGAGGCCGGGGTCGATGGCCCGGTCCTGGGCGCAGATGACGTAGGTAGAGGGAGTCGTCTTCCAGCTGTGGTGCTGGGGGACTCCTCGTCCGCAACCCGGGGCCTGCGTTCGCAGCAGGTCGACGGCGCGCGCGGCGAGGGGTTCAGGGCAGTCGCCGTAGAGGGTGTCGATGGCCAGGCCGGGGTGCAGGGTGGTCGAGCCGTCCGGCTCAGCGACGATGGCGTCCTTCAGCTGTTGGGACGCGCCGCCCAGACTGGCCGCGCTCTCGCCGACGTCGAGTACGAACGCTGCCAGGTAGACCAGGTGTGCCGCTCCGCGGACCCCTGTGATCACCGACCCTCCGTAGGAGTGGCCGAGGACGACCGGGGGCTCGGGCAACGCGTCGATGACGGCCTGGACGGCGACGGTGTCAGCAGCCAAAGAGCCGCGGTGGAGCTTGGGCACAGCAACCTCGGTTCCGGCTGTCCGCAAGCCTTCCGCCACCACCGCAAAGTGCTCGGGACGGTGGTACAGGCCGTGAACAAGTACCACAGCAGCCAACTCGTCCGTCTCCTCAGATCGACACCAGACCGGTGAGCCTGGCCCGAAACCTCGGCCACGCCCTCACCTTGATCCACTTTCGATACACGGCCTAACGGGCGGCGGGGTCCGCGGTGGTGGGCCAGGTTCTCGCGTAGCCCTCGCGGAGGGGGCCGCCCACGAGGGCGAGGATGTCCACGGCGGCATCGGCGAAGTCTTCCGGCTCGCCGTTCTCGCAGAGGCGGCGGTAGGCGTCCAGGAGGGCTCCGCCGTGTTCGGGGTCGGCCTGCAACAGGCGGCGGGGGAGCCACTTTCCGCTTCCGGTCCATGCCCGGCGGTGGTCGAAGAGGAGGTCGGCGGCGGTGCCGAGGACGACGTTGGCCACGGCGAGGCGTTCGACGACGTCAGCGGCGTCGGCGAGGTCGTCCAGCGCATCGGTGAGCACGTAGCGCTGGCTCTCGACCGTGGCGGAGGCCAGGGCGGCGGGACCCTCACGGAGCGCGTCCTCGGCGTTCCGCTTGATGCGGGTGGCCGCTTCGTCCCGCTCGCACAGCACCAGTCCCTCGGCGTACATGCGCTGCATGATGCCGCGACGAGAGGCCGCGTCAGCCGCGAAGAGCTCGTCGAGACCGGCCCGGGTGTGCAGGAACAGCTCGACCAGCCGTTCCTCGAAGCGGAGAGTCTCCCGGCGGGTCTCACCCCCGTCGTCGATCAGGACCGCGATGTCCAGGTCGCTGGTGGTGGTCGCGCGGCCGGACGCGGCGGAGCCCGCGAGGACCACGCCCAAGGCGTCGGGGAATCGCTCCGCGGCGAGGCGCCGTGCCTGGTTGACAGGGTGGCCGGGGGCGCCGGCGTCGCTGCTCATGATCACCAGGCTGACACGGCCGCCACTGCCGGAGCGAGGGGGTTTCCCGCCGGCCTGACCGGCCCGCTCTTGCTTGGGCTATCGAGTTTCGATAGATTTCCATCGTGAGTCGATGGAGGGATGGGCTGTGGGAAAGCTGACCGTAGGTGCGTTGCGTGCCGTCCTCGCGGTGGTGTTCGCCGGGGCCGTGGGAGTGCAGGTGCTGATGGTGTGGGCGTTGTTCACCGACCCGGAGGACGGGGCCCTGCCGCTGACGCCGCTGCGCGTGATCACCGCGCTGGGGATGGTCGCGGTCCAGGTCGCCCTGGTCTGCGTGTGGCGGCTGGTGGCGATGGTGCGCCGGGGGACCGTGTTCTCCCACGCCGCCTTCCGGTACGTGGACGGTGTCATCGGCGCGATCGTCGCGGCGTCCCTCCTGTGGTTCACCGTCACGGCCCTCAACGCCCCGGGCCAGCGGGAGGATCCGGGCGTCACCGTCATCATGGGCGGGATCGGCCTGGCCATCCTGGGGGTCGCGCTCATCGTGCTCGTGCTGCGGATGCTGCTCGCCCAGGCCGTCGCGCGCGACGTCGAAGCGACACGGATGCGGGCCGAGCTCGACGAGGTGATCTGATGCCGATCGCCGTCGACATCGACGTGATGCTGGCCCGCAGGAAGATGTCCGTGGGCGAGCTGGCGGACCGTGTGGGGATCACCCCCGCCAATCTGGCGGTGCTCAAGAACGGCCGCGCCAAAGCGGTGCGCTTCGCGACCCTGGCCGCGCTCTGCGAGGTGCTCGAATGCCAGCCGGGGGACCTCCTGCGCTGGGAGGCCGACGAGGTCGCGGGTGGTGAGGTGCCGGAAAGCGCGGGCGGATTGGCCTAGACCTATTGTGCGGTCCTGTGCGTGACGGTACGTTCGTGCCCGGCTGCGCAGCCGGTACGAACCGCACCACATCGCATCGCATCGTCGGGCACTCTGCCGGGGCATCCCGGCATTTCAGGAGGACATGCCATGTACCGCCGCGCAGCAGCCGCACTCGCCACAGCCGCCACCGCCGGAGCCCTCGCACTCGGCGCCGCCGGTACCGCCGGGGCCACCCCCGGTCCCGGCTTCTACGCCCGCAGCCACCACACCTCGTACGCCGACTGCCAGGCCACCGGCCGCGCCGGGTACCAGGTCTGGGGGCCGATCTTCTTCTGCGAGCCCCTCAGCTCCACCCGTCAGGACGTCATCGTCCTGTGGGTCCGCTACTGACGGAAAACGGGTGGCCCCCGGGCCGGAAGCATGATCGGATGCTCCGGCGATGGGAACTTTGGTGGCGGTGCGCCGGTATCCGGTGAAGTCCATGCTCGGCGAGGCGCTGGCGAGCGTCCCGGTCACGGCCGAAGGCCTGGCCGGCGACCGGGCGTTCGCGGTCCTGGACGGGGCGGGCGCGGTCGGCAGCGCCAAGCACCCGCGCAAGTGGGGCGCCCTGCTCCGCTGCCGGAGCCGGTCGGCCGGCCCCGGAGCGGCAGGGGTCGAGCTACCCGGCGGCGCCGAACTGCCGGCCGGGTCCGCGGAGCTGGACGCGCGGCTGTCCGCCCTGCTGGGCCGGGCGGTGACCGTGTCGGGCGAACCCCCGGAGCACGGGCTCCTCGAACGCGCCGTCCCCGCCTACGAGGGCGGCCTCCCCGAGGTCCTGCGCGCCCGGGCGGCCGTGGACGCCACGGGGGAGGAGATCACCCCGGGACGGGTCGCCGCCGGGACCTTCTTCGACTTCGGCCGGGTCCACCTCGTCACCGCCAACAGCCTGCGGCGGCTCCGGCGGGCCCACCCTGCCGGGGACTTCGACGCGCGGCGGTTCCGGCCGAACCTGGTCGTCGACCTCCCCGGCGGCCCGGGGTTCCCCGAGGATGCCTGGCAGGGCGGCGCGACGCTGCGGATCGGCCCGGTCCTGTTCCGGGTCACCGTGCCCACGCCCCGCTGCGCCGTCCCGAACCTGGGCCACGGCACGCTGCCCCCCGACCCCGGCATCATGCGCACCGTGGCCCGCGAGCACCGCGTGCCGGTGCTCGAACTGGGCCGGCTGTCGTGCGTCGGCGTGTACCTGGAGGTACTGGAGCCGGGCACCGTCCGGACCGGCGACGAGGTGACCGCCCATCCCGCCCCGCTCCGGACCTGACCCGTCAGTCCGGACGGGGGCCGATCACGGCGGTGCCGTCGTGCACCGTGATGGCCTGCGCCGGACACATGTCGGCGGCCTCCAGGACCCCTTCCCGCGCGGCGACCCGCTCCTCGCGCGGCCGCGCGCGGTCGTCCTCCAGCGCGAACACCTCGGGGGCCGTCCCCGCGCAGATGCCCGACCCCATGCACAGTCCCGCGTCGACCCGTACGGTCCACGTCACGTCGCTCACCACCCGATCGGCATGACGCGCGGCCCGCGCACCAGCATCTCGGTCTTCCAGGTGACGTCCCCCGCGAGCCTCAGCCCGGGGAAGCGCGTCAGCAGCGCCCCCAGCGCCTCCTGGAGTTCCATCCGGGCCAGCGGGGCCCCCAGGCAGTGGTGGACGCCGTGGCCGAAACCGAGGTGCTGGTTGGCGGGGCGCCGGATGTCCAGGACCCCCGGGGCCGAGAAGCGCAGCGCGTCACGGTTGGCGGCGCCGGTGGCGACGAGCAGGGGCTCCCCCGCCCGCACCAGCGTCCCGCCGACCTCGACGTCCTCGGTGGCGTAGCGGGCCTGGCTCGCCCCGCTGCCCAGCGGCACGAACCGCAGCAGCTCCTCCACCGCCCGGGCGATCAGCTCCGGCTCCCGGCGCAGCAGCGCGAGCTGGTCCGGGTGGTCCAGCAGGGTGAGGACGAAGTTGGGGATCTGGGAGGCCGTGGTCTCGTGCCCGGCCACCAGGACCGCCACGCACAGGTCGATCAGCTCCAGCTCGGAGAGGCGGTCGCCATCGGCCTCCCGGGCCTCGATCAGCGCCGTCATCAGGTCGTCCCGCGGCTCCCGGCGGTGCAGCTCGATCAGTCCGGCCATGTACGCGCGCAGCTCCGCCTGGTTGGCCTCGAACTCCTCGGCCGTGAGCGAACTGGTGGACAGCGCCGCGTCGCTCCACACCCGGAACCGCGGCCGGTCCTCGACCGGCACGCCCAGCAGGCGGCAGATCACGGCCACCGGCACGGGCAGCGCGAAGCGGTCGACGAGGTCCGCCGGGGGCCCGGCCGCCTCCAGTTCGTCGAGCAGTTCGGCGGTGAGCGCCCGCACCTGGGGGCGGAGCCTCTCCACCTGCCGGACGGTGAAGGCCCTGGCCACCAGCGACCGCAGCCGGGTGTGGTCGGGCGGGTCCATGCCCAGGATGCCGCTGTCGACCTGGGCCGCGGACTGCCGGGGCTCGTCGTGCGCGGCGCTCTCCGCGCGGCTGAACCGGGCGTCGCCGAGCACCAGCCGGGCGTCCGCGTAGCGGGTGACGAGCCAGGCCGGTTCGCCGTACGGCATCCGCACGCGTAACAGCCCGGGCAGGTCGCGGACGCGCTCGTACTCCTCGGCCAGCGAGAGTCCCTCGGCGGTGTTGAAGGGGTAGGTGTGGGGGGTGGTGTCGGCGGTCGTCACGTCGGCCTCCTGGTTGTAAGCAGCTGCTTACAACCTAGGACGGGCCACCCGGGCGGTCAACGACACTTTGTGGCCGTTATCCTGACGGGCCTTCCGAGAGGACGACAGCGTGGACGAATCCCCCCGAGCGCAGCCCGCGGAGCGCCCCCGCAACGCCGCCGCCACCCGGCTGCGCCTGCTCGAAGCCGCCGGTGAGCTGTTCGCCGAGCGGGGCTACGAACGCACCACGGTCCGGGCGATAGCCGAGCACGCCGGTGTCAACCAGGCCCTCCTCTTCCGTTACTTCGGGTCCAAACACGGGCTGCTGACCGAGGTCGTGGCCCGGGGGAGCCTGGAGCAGCTGCACGCGACCGCGCCGGAGGACCTCTTCGAGACCGCCCTGCGCTCGATGCTCACGCACAGCGCGCCCGGCGCCGACCGCTCCCTGGAGGTGTACCTGCGGTCCGTCGGTCGGGGCGACGAGGCGACGGGGACCCTGCGGGAGCTGGGCGGGGAGTACCAGAAGGTGCTGGCCGGCCTCACCCCGTCCCGGGACGGCGCCCTGCGCGCCGACCTGGCCATGGCCTGGCTGCTCGGGATCGGGCTGATGCGCACGGTCGCCGCCCGCGAACCCCTCGCCAGTGCCGATCCGGAGACGGTGTGCCGGCTCGTCCTGACCACCCTGGACCGCCTCTGGAGCCTGCCGGCGCAGCCCCCGCCGCCGGCCGGTGACGGCCGCGCGGACGCCGGCCCGGCCGGCCCGGCGGCGTCACCGGGCACGGACTCCCGCTGACCGCCGCGGCCGGCGCGACCGCCGCGACCGCCGCGGCCGGCGGGGCCCGGTGCGGTCAGGCGGGGCGGGGGACGTACGCCAGGCCGTGGGCGCCGGGTTCGCCGAGCTTGGCGACGTCCAGCCGGGCCAGGCGCTCCAGCGTCTCCAGGTCGACGACGTCGACGGTCGAGGAGATGACGCAGGACACGTAGCCGAGCCGGCCGTCGGGCGAGGAGGTGATGGTCAGCGGGAACAGCCCCACCTCGACCTCGCCCAGCCGCTTGCGGGTGTCGGCGGCGAACACCGTGAGGAGGCCCGGGGCGTGGCGTCCCAGCCGTGCGTCCGGGGCGGCCGTCATGCGCAGCTCGCCGGCGAGGAGCCTGCCCGTCGACGTCAGGTGGACCGGCAGGACGACGCCGTCCGTCGGCAGGGTGTCGACGACGGACGCCGTCGCGGCGTCGATCACGCGGATGCCGGTGGCCGGCCGGCCCTCGGCACCGGAGGAGAAGTCGCCGTACGGCGCGGCGACGAAGGCGTGCGCGCCGTCGGCGGAGACGGCGAGCCCCTCGCTGCCGGGGACCTCGACCTTCGCGGTGAGGACGCCCCGTTCGAGGTCCACGACGGACACGAACGGGGCCTCCTTGTTGGTGGCGTAACCGGTCCGCCCCGCCGGATCGATCGCGAACCAGTGCGGGCCGGGCGCGTCCGTGTCGATCCTGCCCAGGGGGCGGCGGGACGCGGTGTCGATCACGACGACACCGCCGGGCCGGTCCTTCCCTGCCTCCACGCTGACGTAGAGCCGTCCGCGCGCCGTGTCCAGCGCCAGCCCGTGCGGTCCGTGCTCCGGGGCCAGGTCGACGATCTCCACGACGCGGCGGCTGTCGGGATCGATGACGGCCAGCTCGGTGCGGCGGCCGCCGTTCGCGTGGTAGTAGCCCGAGTGGTAGGTCAGCGTGCACCACAGCAGCCGCTGCGTCGGGTCGTAGCACAACTCGTGCGGTTCGGCGGGGACGCGCACGTCGCCGAGGTGACGGTCGGAGGCGGCGTCGAAGAACGAGACCGTCGGTCCGCTCTGGCTGACGACGGCGACCGCGTCGCCTTCCCGGCCGGTACGGGGGGACTGCTGCACAGGGGCTCCTTGAACGGGGCGGAGGGGGCTGCCGCGCGGAATCGCGGGCAGCACCACTCTCCGGCGCCGGGAGGCCCGTCAGCAATGCAAAGATTGGCACCCCATCATTGCCTCAAACGCAAAACCGCAGTCGGGAGCAGCCTGTCCATGGATCTCAATCTGCTGCGCGTCCTGGACGCCCTGCTCCAGGAGAACAGCGTCACCCGCGCCGCCGAGCGCCTGGGCACCTCGCCCGCCGCGGTCAGCCGCAGCCTGGCCCGGCTGCGCCGGGCCGTCGGCGACCCGCTGCTGGTCCGGGCCGGCCAGGGGCTGGTCCCCACCCCGCGCGCCGTGGAACTCAGGGAGGAGGTCGGGGCGTTGCTGCGCGGCTGTGACGACGTGCTGCGGCCCGGCGCCGGGTTCGACGCCGTGCACCTCCAGCGCACGTTCACCGTGCAGGCCACCGACCTGCTCCTGGCGGGGCTGGCCGGGAGCCTGAGCGAGCGGATCCACGCGGAGGCCCCGGGGGTGGACGTCGTCTTCCTCCCGGAGGCGGTGGAGGGCGGTCCCGGGCTGCGGCAGGGCTGGGTGGACGTCGAACTGGGCGTCCTCGGACACCTGGACCCGGAGATCCGGACCCGGCGGCTCGCCCGGATGCCGCTGGTGGGCATCGCCCGCAGCGGGCACCCCCTCTTCGACCAACGGATCGACGCCCGCCGTTTCGCCGAGGCCGACCACATCGGCATCTCCCGGCTCGGCAAGCGCCTCGGCCCCATCGACACCGCCCTGGCGGCCCTCGGGCTGCGCCGTCGGACGGCCGTCGTCGTGCCCAGCCACACGAGCGCGATGATGCTCGCCCGGGACACCGACCTCGTCGCCCTCAGCCTGGCCGACTGGCTCCCCGGCACCGTCGAGGCCCTCGGACTGCGGACCTTCCCCGTCCCCCTGGACCTGGAACCGCTGGACCTCGGCATGGCCTGGCACCCCCGCAACTCGGCGGACCCGGGGCACCGCTGGTTCCGCGAGCACCTCGCGTCCGCCGTCCTGTCCCCGGGAAGCAGCCGGACGCATGCCGGCCCGGAGGGCGGGTACGAGCCCTCCCGTACGGGGCAAGGCGGGGGCGACCGAGGGACAGGGTGTCGGACGTGATGCGGAAACTGCAGGCGATCGCGCTGGACTGCGCCGATCCGGTACGGCTCGCGGAGTTCTACGCGGCCCTGCTCGGCGGCCGGGTGGTCACGGACCCCGACGACCCCGACTGGGTCGAGGTGCGCGGGTTCGAGGGGACGCCGCTGGCCTGCCAGCGCGTGGAC
Organism: Streptomyces sp. NPDC032091; assembly: GCF_055580265.1. Classification (NCBI taxonomy): domain Bacteria; kingdom Bacillati; phylum Actinomycetota; class Actinomycetes; order Kitasatosporales; family Streptomycetaceae; genus Streptomyces; species Streptomyces sp. NPDC032091. The sequence continues at coordinate 14,991 of NZ_JBVILR010000013.1, forward strand.
GGGTACCAGCCGCCCGAATGGCCCGGCCAGCAGCGCCCGCAGCAGCTCCACCTCGACTTCGACGTCGACGACCTCGACGCGGAGGAGAAGCGGGTGCTCGACCTCGGCGCGACCCTCCTGGAACGCACGGACCGGCTCCGCCCGGCCGCCAACTGGCGGGTCTACGCGGACCCGGCCGGCCATCCGTTCTGCCTCTGCCTCCACTGACGGGCGGCCGCCGCACCTCCTCGGGGTCGGCCGCCCGCCGGTCACGCGAGGTGCGGTGCCACGCGCAGGAGGCTGAGCGGCGCCGGCGAGGGCCCCGTACACCGCCGGCCGGCCGTGCGGGGCCGGCCGCACCCGGCCGGTCGCGCGGGTGGGGCCGCCCACGGGGTCGAGGCCGACGTCGAAGGCCCGGCCCGTCACGGGCGGCGAACTCCTCCCGGGTGATCAGCCGCGCGGCGGCGGCGGACCGCTGCCGCCCTCCCGGGCGAGTGAACCCGCGCCGGGCGGGCAGGCGCCGGTCGCGCGTGCCGTCCCGCGACGGAGGGAGACGAACATGAGTCCGGCCGTTCCCCGGGATCCCGAGACGCTCAAACGGCTCATCATCCACGAGGTGGGCCTCCTGCGCGCCGCCGCCGGCCGGTCGGCGGGCGTCCAGCCGCGGCCCGCCCCACCGGACGGACCCGCCCCCGCCGCATGCCCCTGCGGGGGCAGCGCCGACCGCAGTCACTCCTGCGCGGACGCGGACGGCGCCGCGGGGCACGACCCCTGGGCGTGCGTCTGCGCCGCCCTCCCCGCCGTCCCCGTCTCGGCGGCGCTGCTGGCCCCCGTCACCGACGACGACGGCCGGACCGAGGACTTCGTCATCCGGGCCGGCAACCACGTCCGCTCCGCCGCATGGCTCGACGCCCCCGACCACCAGGTGGGCAAACGGCTGCGTGAGGTCCGGCCCGGCGTGGACGGCACCGGACTCCTGGACTCCCTCACGGAGGTCCTGCACACCGGCCGCGCCCTGCGGGCCTTCCCCGTCGACTACACCGAGCGCAGGCCGGACGGCCTGCACCGGACCAAGCTGCTCTACGACGCGGCGTCCTGCTCCGGCCAGGTGCTCATGACCTGGCGCCCGGCCCACGACCCGGCGGACCTCATGTCGCTGGAGGCCCAGTACATCGCCTCCATGGGCTGGGCCCGCTTCGACCTCCTCTCCGGCGAGACCACCTGGTCCGAGGGGCTGTGCGCCATCTTCCGGACCCCTCCCGGCCGGCCCCTGGGCCTGCTCGGCCTGTGCGACGCGGTGCTGCCCGAAGACGTACCGCGCTGGGGACGGCTGCTGCGGGCCCTGCTCGACGGCGAGGAGCCGCCGGGCTCCGACATCCGGTTCCGCGTGAACGGCGACGTCCGCACGCTCCACGTCATCGGCCGGCCCGTCATCTCCACGGACGGCCTGCCCTGGGCCCTGCACCTGATCGCACGGGACCTCACTTCCGTGATCCACGGCAGGCAGCGCCTCGCCGCCACCCGCCGCCAGACCGAGCGGCTGCGCGAGGAGGCCGCCGCCGAACACCGCGTCGCCTCCGCCCTGCGCGAGGCCCTGCTGCCGAGGCACTCCTCGGAGATCGCCCGGCTGGGATACGCCGTCGCCGCCGCGTACCTGCCGGTCGAGGAGGATGCCGCCGTCGGCGGCGACTGGTACAAGTGCCGCGCCCTGCCCGACGGCCGCATCCTGCTGGCCATCGGCGACGCGTGCGGCCACGGGCTCGCCGCGGTCGCACGCATGGCGCAGCAGCGGCACGCCCTGGCCGGACTGGCCCACACCCCCGACAGCGACGCCGGGCAGCTGACGACCTGGCTCAACGAACTCGTGTGCTCGGACGCCTCCGCCGAGACGGCCACGTCGGTCATCGGCCACCTCCACCCCGACCGCCGGCTGGTCTGGGCCTGTGCGGGCCATCCGGCGCCGCTCCTGCTGCACGGCTCCACGGCCACCGCGCTCGGCACCCGGCACCGGGGGCCGCTCCTGGGCCTGCTGCCCGGTGAGGCGTACGCGGTGGACGAGGTGGCGCTGGAACGGGGAGACCTCCTGGTGCTCTACACCGACGGACTGGTCGAGCGGCGCGGCGAGGACCTGGAGGACGGCGTCGACGCCCTCCGCCGGATCCTCACGGACTGCGCCGGCAGCGACGCCCGCCAGACCCTCGACGCGGTGGTCGCCCGCTGCGCCGACGACCGCCTGGAGGACGACACCTGCCTGGTGGTGGTCGAAGTCCTCTGAAATCCCGGGACATCCGCGGACACCCGCGTGAAAAGGTGACGTGATCTGTCACCTTTGGCATGCACGGTGGTGGCATGGCAAACGACACCACCACCCCGCACCCCTCCCCGCAGGCCCCGCTCGCCGGCCGGATCGCGCTCGTCGCCGGGGCCACCCGCGGCGCCGGCCGCGCCCTCGCCGTCGAACTCGGCCGCGCCGGCGCCACCGTCTACGTCACCGGCCGCACCACCCGCGAACACGTCAGCGAGGTCGGCCGGACCACGGAGACCATCGAGGAGACCGCGGAACTCGTCACGGCGGCCGGCGGCACCGGCACCGCCGTCCCCACCGACCACCTGGACGAGGAGCGCGTACGGGCCCTCGTCGACCGCATCGACCGCGAGCAGGGGCGGCTCGACATCCTCGTCAACGACCTCTGGGGCGGCGAACACCTCACCGCCGGCTCCGTGTTCGGCAAGAAGACCTGGGAGACCCCGCTCGCCGACGGACTGCGCATCCTGGACCTCGGGGTGCGCTCGCACGTGATCACCGCGGCGCTCGCCCTCCCGCTCCTGATCCGCTCGGACGCCCCGCTGCACGTGGAGGTCACCGACGGCACGGCCCACTCCAACCGCCGGTACCGCGAGAACCTCTACTACGACCTCGCGAAGACCGCCCCCCTCCGGATCGCCTTCGGCCTGGGCCGGGAACTGGCCGAGTACGGGGGCACGGCCGTCGCCGTCACCCCGGGCTTCCTGCGCTCGGAGCAGATGCTCGCCCACTTCGGCGTCACGGAGGAGAACTGGCGCGACGCCATCGCCCGGGAACCGGACTTCGCCATCGCCGAGTCCCCCCACTACCTCGCCCGCGGGGTCGCCGCACTCGTCGCCGACCCGGACCGGGCGGCCCGCTGGAACGGCGGGTCCACGTCCAGCGGGGAACTCGCCAGGGTCTACGGCGTACGGGACGTGGACGGCAGCCGCCCGGACGCCTGGGCGTACCTGGAGGACGTCAGGGTCTCCGGGAAGGACGGCTCGGCCGACGACTACCGCTGATCCTCCGGCTCCGCCCCGTACAGGGCGGCGAGGGCCCGCGCGCGCTCCCGGAAGAGCGCGCGCAGGCCCTGCGGGGACAGCACCTCCGCGTCCGCCCCCAGACGGCTCAGCTGGTCCAGCGCGACCTCCTGCGACTCCACCGGCAGCTCGACGGTGACGCGCCCGGCGGCATCCGGCGCGGACGCGGACGCCAGCGCCTCGGCCGCGCCCGCCGGATCCGCGACGGCGGAAAGGCGCCGCAGCCCCCGCTCCGTCAGCCGGACGGTGACGGTCGCGCGCAGCAGCGCCCGGGCGAACTCGGCGGAGCGGGCCTGCCAGTGCGCGGCCAGGTCGAACCCCGGGTCACGGACGAAGGTCCCCTCGCCGCCTGGGGAGACGGACAGGGCCGCGATGCGGTCGACGCGGTAGGTGCGCCACGCGTCGGCCCGGCCGGGCCGCTCCCGCGGGACCCGGCCCACGACGTACCAGACCCCCGCCTTCAGGACGAGCCCGTACGGCTCCAGCGGGCGGACCACCGTGCCGGGCGCCGCCCCGTCCCGGCCGGGCCGCGCGTACACCAGCTCGACCGTGCGGTCGGACCACACGGCGCGGGCCAGCTCCGGCAGCGACTCCGGTGCGGAGGGCTCGCGGAACCAGGCCGGGGCGTCGAGGTGGAAGCGCCGTACGCTCGACTCGGCCGCCGCGCGCAGCGAGGGCAGCAGGGTGGCCGACAGCTTCAGCCGGGCCGTGTCCGCCGGGCCCGACAGGCCGAGGTCGCGCAGGGCGCCGGGCAGACCGGACAGGTAGAGCGTCTCCGCCTCGGTCGGATGCAGCGTGGTCAGCCGGGTCCGGTGGCCCGGAGCCAGGTGGTAGCCGCCCGTACGCCCGCGCTCGGCCCGGACGGGGACGCCGGCCTCTTGCAGGGCCTGGGCGTCGCGGATGACCGTACGCTCGGAGACGTCCAGCTCCCGGGCCAGTGCGGCGGCGGTCAGGCCGGGGCTCGACTGGACGAGGAGGGCCATGCGGATCAGGCGGGCGGCACGCATGTCCCCATGATCCCGCCCGGCGGGCGGGGGCCCGCACGGCCGGTCGTCTCCGGCTCCGCGCGGCCGTGGTCATGACCTGGTCCGCTGCCGTGACCGACGATCGCCTGACGGTCCAGGAGGCCCTGGCCACCCCTCTCGGCCCGGAACACCGGCGGGCGGGTGCCGACGCCGCCGCCCTCGGGGGCGACCCGCCGGGTTCGGGTGGGGTGCGGTCGTGGAGGATGAGCGGGCCGGAGGGGCCGGTGGGGGAGAAGGGACCAGGACGTGGCGAGCGCGCACGACGAACGGCGGCGGGACCGGGACGGTCACGCGGCCCTGCTGGCCACCATGGGCCTGGAGCCCGTCGGCACCTGGTGGGTCCCGGGCGTGAGGAGGGCCCGGGCGGCCCGGCGCCTGCTGGACGACGCCGCCCGGGCCGGCGAAGCCGCGACCGGGCCCGCCCGGGCGGCCCGGCTCGTGCTCGGCGGGGGCCGGGAGTTCCTGCTGGCCTTCGGCGGCCCCCACGCCCCGCGCGGCAGTGGCGGCCGGGCGTGGCACCGCGTGCGCAGCCTGGCCCCGGACCCGGTCGTCGCCGTCGCGGGGCTGCTCACCGGGGCGGACCCCGACCCCCGTGGACTGCTGCTGGCCGCGACGGACGGGGAGACGGTGGCCGGGACGGTGTCCGTCGACGGCACCCCACGGCTGCTCGCGCCGACCGGCTGGACCGCGCGCGTCGGGGCGGCGGCCGAGGCCGCCGGCCGCGAGACCCCCGAGGAGGGAGCGGCGGTCTGGGCCGCGTTCGCGGACGGCCTGCGCGCACACGACGCCCGCACGCCCGCGCAGGCCGGCCCGGAGACCACCGTCCTCGACCACTGGCACAAGGGTCTCGTCGACAACCCGAGCACCCCGCCCGACGTACGGCTGGAGCTGATGCGCCGCCACCCGGACCTGGCGTGGCGCCTCCCGCCGGACGAGGCCGTGGCGGCGGCCCTCGCCGCACCCGACCCGAAGCACCGGCTCCGGGTCGCCGGGCGGGGCCGGGAACTCGGCCCCGCCCACTGGACCCGCCTGTTCCGCGCGGCCGCGACCGAACGCGAGCGGTGGGTCCTCACCGCGACCGCGGCCGACACGCGCAGCGTCCTCGACGACGGCACCTACGCCGCGCTGGCGGCCGACTTCTCCGCCCGGGTCCGGTGCGAGGCGACCCTGCTCACCGGCCTGCCCGACCGGGACGCCGCCGCCCTGGCGGCGGACCCCGACCCCGAGGTGCGGGCGGCGGTCTGCCCGAGGGCCTGGTCCGCCCTGCACCCCGAGCGCCGCCGCGCCCTGCTCGCCGACGCGTCCGCTGCCGTACGGACCGCGGCCCGGCTCCGCCACCACACCGAAGTCCCGCTCAGCCGGGAGGACTTCGAGGGGGAGGCGCTCGGGGAACGGGCGGCCCGGTCCTGCCTCCTCGGCCCCGGCCTCGTCGACCACCTCCTCGCCTCCGAGGACGCCGCCCTGCGCGGGGCCCTCGCCGAGAACCCCCGGCTGCCCCCGGACGCCGTGGCCCGGCTCGCCGCGGACCCCGACGAGGGGGTCCGCCACGCGGCCGCACTCCGCGCGGACCTCACGGAGGAGCAGCGGGCCGCGATCCCCGTCGCCATCGCCCCGGACGGCCGGTACCGGGTCCTGGACTGGGTCACGGAGCTGCACGGGGACGCGGAGGCCATGCGCCGGCTCGCCGCCTCCTCCCACGTCCTGGTGCGCCGCAGCGTCGCCCGCGCCCGCCGCCTCCCGGCCGACGTGGTCGCCCGCCTCGCCTGGGACACCGACCGGGCCGTGCAGCTGTTCCTCGCCGAGTCCTGCGACGACGCCCCCGCCGAGATGCTCCTGCGGGTGTGGACCTGGTGGACCGGCAGCCTGTCGTCCCCGGGCCGTCCCCGTACGCACCCCAACTTCCCCCGTGCGGGCCTCCTGCGGTACGCCGACGACCCCCACGGGCGGATGCGGCGGCTGGCACTCGACGACCCTCTGTCGACGCCCGCGCTCGTCGCCCGCTTCGCCCGCGACCGCGACCCCGAGGTGCGCCGCCGGGCCGCCGAGGACCCCCGTCTGTCGGCGGCCGACGCGGCGCGCCTGGCGGAGGACCCGGACGACGGGATACGCAACCTCGCGCTCGGCCACCGCGCGCTGCCCGCGGGCGTGCTCGCGGCGCGGCTGCTCGACCCGGACACGGCCTCCGTCGCCGCCCGCAACCCGGCCGTTCCGCCGCCCGTCCTCCGGGCCATGGCCGCCCGCTGCCCCGGCGGCACCCGCCCCTGAACGACGTCAGCGGTGGTCGGGGCGCAGCCGCGCGGCGGCCGCGGCGACGAAGGCGGCGGTCGCTTCCTTGGCCGTGCGCCGCAGGGCGTCCAGTTCGCCGCGGCTGGTGGCGTTGCGCAGGGCGTAGGTGGCGTCGGCGGCCCGCTGGGCGGGACCGGCCAGCTCGGGGACCAGGACCTGGAGGCGGACGTGGGGGGCGGTGATCGCCGCCCGGGTGTCGTGGGACCTGGTCTGGGCCTCCAGCCGGTGCTCCTCCCCGGCCTCGGCGAGGGTCAGGCGCTCCCGGTGGAAGATCGCCGAGCGGTGCGCGTCCAGGGCCTCGGCGAAGTCCGTGACGGCGCCGAGCTGGTCCTGTCGGTGGGCGTCGGCGCGCTGCTCGGCGCGCGCGGTCCGGGCGGCCCGCTGCTGGAGGACCCCGGCGGTGAGGGCGCCGGCCAGGGTGCCGAGTACGGCGATGATCGAAGGCCACATGGGCTGTCGGGTCCGTCCTCACGTCGGTGCGCCGCCACGGCGGTCGGGCCCTCACTGTAGTTCAGGGCACGGCGGCGCCACGGGCCCCCTGCGGAGGGGCCCGGGCCCGCCGCGGGGCGCCCCGTCCCGCCGGCGAAGTGCCGGGGCGCGCGGGGTCCCGTCAGGCGCCCGTTCCCCGGCGCGCGCGGAAGGCCGCGGCCTTGGTGCGGTTCTGACAGGCCGTCGAGCAGAACTGGCGTGCCCCGTTCCGGGTCGTGTCGACGTACACGCGGTCGCAGCGGTCGGCCCGGCACACGCCCAGCCGGCTCGCCAGGCCGCCGCCCACCGCCAGGGCCAGCCCGGTGGCGCAGGCGGCGCTGTGGCCCGCCGCGAACGAGTCGTCGGCGCCGTGGAAGTGCACCTGCCACCCGGTCTCCCCGTCCCGTCCGCCGTCGCCCGCCCGGTCCAGGCGGGGCCGGGCCCCGCTGTCGCGCAGCAGGCCGTTGACGGCGGCGGCAGCGTCGTCCTGCCGGCCGTCCTGCATGGCCCGGAAGACCTCGCGCATCCGGCACGCCGCCGCGACCAGGTAGTCCGCCTGAGCGGCGTCGAGGGTGCGCGGGAGCGAGCCCGCGGTGCGCGACACGGCGCCGTCGATCGCCGCGGGCAGCTCCGCTCCGCGCGGGGCGGCGTAGGGGCGGCCGCGGGCCTCTCCGTCCGTGAGCGCGTTCACGAGCGATGCGGCGTGCTCCAGCAGCAGCGCAACGTGACTGTCGAACATCACTTGACCAGTCACTCCTTCCAGGGCTAGCGTTCCTGTTCGTCACTGACATTAGTTCATTCGACAGTCACGGGGTGGGGGGGGGGGGGCCGGTATGCCACGGAGCGTACGGCTGTTGGTGGCGGCGCGGGCGGTCAACCGTCTCGGCGCCTTCTCGCTGCCCTTCCTGACCGTCCTGATCAGCACGGACTTCGGCGCGGGCGCCACGACGGCCGGGCTGCTCTCGGCGGCCTTCGGCCTCGCGACCATCCCGTCACGGCTCGCCGGGGGACGGCTGGCCGGCGCCCTCGGGCGCCGCCGCACGATCGTTCTCGGCCTGACCGGATGCGCCGTCGCGCAGCTCGGGATCGCCGCGGCGGGATCCCTGGCCGCGGTGGCCGCCTTCGCGATCCTGCTCGGCCTGGCGTTCGAGCTGTACGAGCCGCCGAGCCAGGCGCTGATCGCCGAGGCGGTGGCCCCGGACGAACGGGTCCGCGCCTTCGGCCTGTTGGGTGCCGGGCTGGCCGCGGGCGGGGCCGGCGCGGGCCTGCTGGCCGCGGTCCTCGGGCGGTGGGACCTGCGCTGGCTGTTCGTCGCCGACGCGCTGACCTGCCTGCTGTGCGCGCTCGTGCTGCACGTGGCACTGCCCGCCGATCCGCCCGGGCGGCCGTCCGCCCGCCGGGGTGCGGGTGCGGGTGCGGGTGCGGGTGCGGGTGCGGGCGCGGAGCGGGTTCGTCCCTGGCGGGACCGGGCGCTGTGCGCGGTGTTCGCCTCCGGCACCCTGTTCGCGCTCGTCTCGACGCAGATCGTGATGGGCCTGCCGCTGGCCCTGGCCCGGCGGGGCCTCCAACCCGCCGACGCGGGGCTGCTGTTCACCGCCTCGGCCGTGACGGCCGTCGTCTTCCAGCCGGCGCTGCGGCTGCGCCGGCTCGCCGCGCTCTCCGACGCCGCGGCCCTCGCGCTCGGCCATGTCCTGCTGGCGCTCGGGCTGGCCGGGTACGCGCTCGCGCCGCACCTGCCCGCGTTCGTGGCGGCCACCGCCCTGTGCGGTGTCGGGGAGGTGCTCGTCCTGGCCCGCGTCTTCGGCGTGGTGGCGGGCCTGGCACCGGAGGGCGGCGCCGACCGCTACCTGGCGGCGTACGGCATCAGCTGGGGCATCGCCACCGTCGCCGCCCCCGTCACCACCACCCAGACGCTCGAACACCTCGGCGCCACGGCCCTGTGGACCGGCGCCGCGGCCCTCTGCCTCGCCCTGGCGGCAACCCACCTCCTGGCCACCGGCCCGCTCCTGCACGCCCGCACCCACCCTGCCGTTCGCGCGGGGGAGCGCAGCGTGCCTTGAGCCGCGCCGGCGGTCGAGGCGGGACGGAGAAGGGGCGGGCCGGGAAGACGGCTCCGCGCAGCGGCACCCGGTACGGGTTCAGCGGCCGGTCAGGGCGTCGGCGGCGGCGGTGTCCAGGACGCCCAGGTAGTGGGGACGGACGGTGAGTTCGGGGCCGCTGCCCGCAGGCCGTTCCAGGGCCACCGCCGCCGCGTGCTCCGGCCCCACCGGCACGTCCCGCACGGCCCAGCCGGACGGCCGCGCGGGCGCCCCGACACCCGGGTCCCCGAGGTAGTCCAGGCCCGGGTTGCGGCCCACCCCCGTCCCGAGTCCCTTGAGGTAGGCCTCCTTGCGGGCCCACAGACGGGCGAACACGGCGGGCCGCAGGGCGGGCTGCGCGGCGCGGACCGCCCGCCGCTCGGCGGGGTGCAGGGACTCGCCCACGGTGGCCGCCTTGTGCGGCGGCGGCAGCGCCTCCACGTCCACGCCCACCGGCCGCCCGGCCACCCCGATCAGGACCAGACCGCCCGTGTGGGACAGCGAGAAGTGCGGTGCGCCGGCACCGGCCAGGGCCGGCCGCCCGTGGGGGCCGCCGCAGCAGGGGCACGGCCGGCGCACGAACGCCAACTCCGCCGGCGCGACGCCCTCGTAGGCACACAGCACCCGGCGCAGCGCCAGGTGCGCGGCCACGTAACGGCCCCGGTCCAGCGGGTACACGAAGGCGGCGACCCGCGCCCGTTCCTCCCCGTCCAGCGGAGACCGGTCGAGGACCACCGAGCGCAGCCCGGAGTCCGGGACGTGGAACAGCCACAGGTCCACCGAGCCGCCGGCCGGCCGGGACCGCGGCCCCGGCCAGGCGGCGGGCGGCCAGCCGGGCGGCGGGCAGGACAGCTCCAGGTGGGACAGCACGCAACACTCCGGTGGGTTCGGCGGCCAACTGCTGCTCCGGCACGATAACCCAGCCGGGAAACGGGAATTGATGGCCGGATATCGGCCGCCCTCTTCTCCGCAGAACCGACCCGGAGCCTTACGTGCCACGGGGAAAAGGGAATTCGGCTGTGCGGAAAGGCCGAAATCCGGTGCAGTTCTCCGCCGACGGCCCGCGCACCGTGGCATGTGCCTCGGCCAAGGTCCAGTACATTCTGGCTCAAATCCAGCGGATCGGCGGCAAGTTCCCACGGCACATCCCTTACGATCTTGGTCACGCAGGGACATTCCGGCGTCGTACCGCCGGATGACCGGAGGCGGTTCCACGAAGGAAGAGGGAAACGCAATGGTGTTCACCGCTGGAATGGCGCGGGGCCCGGTCCCGGCCGCGGACGTGCCCACCCCCGAACTCGAAACCCTGCTGCGCCACGCCGCCGACGCCCGGGCGGGAACCGCGCGGGCCGTTCTCGTCCGCGGCCCCGCCGGAATCGGCAGGACCCGCCTCCTGGCCCTCGCCCGGCAACGGCTGGCCGCCGCCGGCTGTACCGTCCGGCACGCCGCCGCGCCCCCGCACGGCCCGGCCCCCACCCGTACGGTGGACGCCCTGCTCCCACCCCCGCCCGGCTCCCCGGCCGGCACCGCACCCCGGGACCCGCACCACGACCGGCACGTCCTCCACCGCCGCGCCCTGGACCTGCTCGCCGCCGGACCCCTGGCCCTGGTGATCGACGACGCCCAGTGGTGCGACGAAGCCTCCCTGCGCTGCGCCGACTTCATCCTGCGCCACGCCGCCTCCCGGCCCCTCCTGCTGGTCCTCGCCCAGCGCACGGACGCCCCCGGCCCCGGAACCCCCGTCCTCGCCGAGATCCTCGCGCAGGGCCGCTGCGCCACCCTGGAGCCCGCCCCGCTCACCGACGCCGGCATCGCGCGCATGGCCGCCCGTATCTCCGGCGCACCGGCGGACCCGCGCTTCGTCCGGCGCTGCGCCGAACTCACCGGCGGCAACCCGCTGCTCCTGGACCGGCTGTTCACCGCCCTGCGCACCCTCGGCATCCCGCCCGACGCCGACGCCGTGCACCAGCTCGGCACCGTCCACCAGGGCGTACTGACCTCACGGGTCCCCGAACTGCTGGCCGCGGGCCCGCGCCGGGCCCGACAGGTGGCCACCGCCCTCGCGGTGCTCGGCCGGGCCGCCCCCGACCTGCTCGCCGCGCTCTGCGGACTGGACCCCGGCGCCGTGGACTGCGCGCTGAAGTCACTGCGCCGGACCGGGGCCGTACTGCCGGACTCACCGCCCCGCATGTGCGAGGGGGTGCGCGGCGCGGTGCTCGCCGCCCTGCCCGGACCCGAACTGCGGGACCTGCGGGTGCGCGCCGCCCGCGTCCTCAGCGACGCCGGACGGCCCGCCCCCGAGGTCGCCGAACAACTCGCCCCGCTGGACCGGATCGACGAGCCGTGGATGTTCGCCGTGCTGCGCGACGCCGCCGCCGAGGCGCCCACCCGGGCGACCGTCAGAGCCGCCGGGCGCTGGCTGCGCGGTGACGCGGGCCGCGGCCTCGGCGACGCCGAACGCGGCGGCCTGCACGTGGAACTGGCCCGCGCCGCCAGCCGTACCGTCGTCACCCCCGCCCACGCCCTCTGGCACCTGCGCCAGGCCCTGGCCCTCACCCCCGACCCGCGCGGACAGGCCCCCGTCGCCGTGCAGTACGCCATGATGGCGCTCGGCACCCGCCGGGCCCCCGAGGGCCTGCGGTTACTGGAGCGGGTCCTGGACGGACTGACCGGCCCCCCGGACGACGGGGGAGACCCCGCCGACCGGGACCTGCGCACGACCGTCGAATCCGCCCTGCTGGCCACCGCCGTCAACGACCGGACGGCGCTGCCCGCCGCCCGCGCCCGGGCCGCCGCCCTGCCCGTACCGACCGGGCACGGCCCGGCCGACCGCCGCCTGCTCGCCGCGCTCAGCGCCTTCGCCGCCCTGGACGGCGGATCCGCGGCCCGGGCCGCCGCCCTCGCCCGCCAGGCCCTGCGCGCCGACGAACCCGGCACCGCCGGCTGGGGGCTGTTCTGCTCCTCCGCCGTCCTCACGCTCGCCGACTGCGTGGACGAGGCCGTCGCCGCCCTGGACCGGGCGCTGTCCCCGTCCGCCGCCGGACACCCGCCACTGTGGCCGCGCCGCGCCGCGCTGGCCGGCCGCTCCCTGATCCTCCACGGCGTCGGCGACGTCCCAGCCGCCGCGCGGGACGCCTGGGCCGCCACCGAGGTCACCGGCCCGGCCGGAGCGCCGCCCCTCGCCCACCTCGCCCTGAGCGCCGTCCTGCTCTCCCAGGGCGAGGCCGCCCGGGCCGGCGCCGTGCTCGACGGACTCGCCCGCACCGCCGGCCACCTGGACCGCAGCGTCTGGGAATGGCACCTCTACCTGTACACCGCGGGGCGAGTCCGCCGGGAACGCGGCGACCTCGAAGGGGCGCTGGAGCTGTGGCGGCGGTGCGGGCGCAGCCAGGAGGAGGCGGGCATCGCCAACCCGGTCCTCGCCCCGTGGTGGCTGCCGACCGCCACCACGCTGGGCCGCCTCGGCCGGGGCGCCGAGGCCGCCGGGCTCGTGGAGGCCGCCCGCGAGCGGGCCCGGAGCTGGGGCACGCCGCGCGCCCTGGGGCTCGGGCTGGTCGCGGCGGCCTCGGTCGTCGCGGGCCGGGCCCGTACGGAGCTGCTGGCCGAGGCCGTGGACACGCTGGCCGGCTCTCCGGCCCGGCTCGAACTCGCGCGGGCCGAGTACCGGCTGGGCCGGGAGCTGCTCGGCCTCGGCGACGCCCGGGGGGCGCGGGGCCACCTGCGCCAGGCCATCGAACTCTCCACGCGCTGCGGTTCCCACGCGCTGACCGCCACCGCCCGCGATGCGCTGGTGACCGCGGGCGGACGGATGCCGCAGCTGGCCGTCGCCCCCGTGGACTCCCTGACCCCCAGCGAGCGCCGGATCGCCACGCTGGCGCAGCGCGGGCACAGCAACAAGAAGATCGCGGAGTCGCTGTTCATCACCCCGCGCACGGTGGAGATGCACCTGACCAACGTCTACCGCAAGCTCGACGTCCGAGGCCGCGGCGACCTCCCGCGCGGCCTCGCCTCCCGCCCCGCCGTACCCCACCCGACGGGCCGGGTACGGGCCACCCCGCAGGCCCCGCCATAGCCCGCCCACCCCGGGACGGCCCGGGACCGCCCCCGCCCGGCCCCCGACCGCCCCGGCCCCCCGGCGCCCCCGACCGGCCTCCGACACGAGACCGCCCGGCGGACCCCTCCACGCCCGACGGGGCCGGCCTTTCGGCCGCACCCCTACGCCGGGACCTCGGCCCGGACCCGGCGGGGGTGGAGGGGCTGGCCCGGCGGAGGGGGCCGGCGGGCGGGGCGGCGGTTCGGAGCTGGGGCCCGGGCTCGGACCTGGGGTGCGGCCCAGAGTTGGGCTACGACCTGGAGCGGGGTTACGACCTGGGCTTGGGCCACGACCTGGATTTGGGCTACGGCCCGGACCCGGACCGGACCCGGACCTGGGCCACGGCCCGACCTGGACCTCGGCCCGACCTGGACCTCGGCCCGGCCCGGGCCTTGGTTCGGCCCCGGGCTCGGCTTGGATCCGGGCTGTGGCTCGGCCCGGGGCTTGGCGTGGTGCCGGACTGCGGGTCGGACGGGGCTTGGAGTGGATCCGAACCCCGGCTCGAACCGGGGCTTGGACCCGGACCTTCGGTCCGACCCGGCCTTGGCTTGGACCCGGACCTTCGGTCCGACCCCGGCCTTGGCTTGGGCTCGGACGTCGGTCCGGCCCGTGCACCGGTTCGGCGTTGGGTGCCGGTTTGCAGCCGGGCCGGTTTGGTCCTGGGCTTTGGCTTGGAGTCGGGTTTCGGCCGGATCTGGGCTTTGGCTTGGGGTGGGACGTCGGCCCGGCCCCTGCCTCGGTTTGGCCCTGGGCCTCGGTTTGGAGTCGGGCTGTGGTGTGGTCCCGGGTCTTGGCTTGGGGCCGGACTTCGGTCGGATCTGGGCCTTGGCTGGGACTCGGACGCTGGTCAGGCCTGGGCCTCGGTTCGGAGCCGGGCTTGGTGTGGTCCCGGGTCTTGGTTGGGGCCCGGGCTTCGGTCGGACCTGGGCTTTGGCTTGGGCTGGGACGTCGGTCCCGCCCGCGCCTTGGTTCGGCCTTGGGCCTCGGTTCTGAGCCGGGCTGTGGTGTGGTCCCGGGCCTTGGCTTGGGGCCGGACTTCGGTCGGATCTGGGCCTTGGCTGGGACTCGGACGTCGGTCAGGCCTGGGACTCGGTTCGGACCCGGGCTGTGGTGTGGTCCCGGGCCTTGGTTTTGGGCCGGGCTTCGGTCGGATTTGCGCCTTGGCTTGGACTCGGACGTCGGTCCCAGGGCCCCTGCCTGGCCTGGGTGTGGCCTGGCCCGGGCCTCGGCCCGACTTGGGCCTGGCTGGGGAGCTGGGCCTCGGTTCGGCCCAGGCCACGGCTCAGGGCTTGTGCCGACCCGGCCTTGGCTCAGGCCGGTCCCGGCTTCTGTGCGGACCCGCACTCCGGTCCGGACCCGGGCCTCGGCCCGACGCGGGCCTTGGTTCGGCCCCGGGCTTCGGTGCGGGGTTGGCCTGGCTTGGGCGTGGGTCTCGGCCCGGCCTGGGCCTTGGTTCGGTCCCGGGCTTGGGATGGGGGCTGGGCCTGGCTTGGACCCGAGCCGCAGTCCTGCCTGGAGCCGAGGTCCTGCTCGGAGCCGGACCCTGCCCGGAGCCGGACCCTTGCCGGAGCCGGACCTCGGTCCGGAACCTCGGCCGGGCTCGTACCCAGGCCACCGCCCGGTCCGCCGTACGGGCGGGCGTACGGGCGGAGCGTTCGTACGCACCTGCGGGCCATCCGCCGACCGCTGTACGGGGCGGCGGGAAGCCCCACCGACACGACATCCAGGAGGACGGACAGCCATGCCACGGACGACAGTCGCCCCGCCGGGCCCGCCCCCTGGATGTTCCTGCCCGGTGGCGCCCGTCGGGCGCGACGCCGAGCACCGGCTGCTGCGCGGCCTGCTGGCCGACTTGCGGCGGGGCCGGCCCGCGCTCGTCGAGGTCCACGGACCGCCCGGCATCGGACGCAGCACGCTCCTCGATCACGCCGCCGCCCTCGCCGCCGACGCCGGGGTACGGGTCGCCGTGGCGGCCGCCTCACCCGAGGAGACCTGCCTGCCCCACGGGATCACCGCCCAGCTCCACACCCAGCTGCTCCCCGGGCCCGCCCCCGCCACAGGCGGCCTCCCGCCCGACTTCGTTCGCCCCGGTGGTGGTGGGGCTGTCCCGCCCGACTTCGTCCGCCCCGGTGGTGGGGCCGTCCCGCCCGACTTCACCGATCCTGGCGACCGTAGGGTCGTCCCGTCTGACTTCGTCCGCCTCGGTGGTGGTGGGGCTATCCCGCCTGACTTCGTCCGCCTTGGCGACCGTGGGGCCGTCTCGCCCGACCTCGCGCGGGCCGGTGACCGCGGGGCCGGCCGGCCCGACGTGCTGTGCGCCGCCTTCCTGGCGGCCGCCCGCAGCCACCCGCTCCTGCTCGTCGTCGACGACGTCCAGTGGGCCGACCCCCCGTCCCTGCGCTGGCTCCAGGCATTGGCCCGGCGGCTGGCCGGGGTGCCGCTGATGCTGCTCACCTCCCGCAACAGCGCCACCCGCCCGTCGCCGTACGACCGGATCGAGCCCTGCCCGCTGGCCGACGGGCGCACGGTGGCCCGGCACGTGCTGGGCCTGCCCCCGCTGCCCCCCGAAGCCGTCCACCAGGTCCTCGCCGGCACCTGGCCCGGCCCCGTCGACGCCGCCTTCCAGCAGGAGGCCGCCCGGTGCCTCGACGGCAACCCCGCCCTCCTGCGGTCGGTCGTCGCCCGCTTCCTGCGCCACGGCTGGACCCCGCGGACGGCCCACCTCGGCCACCTCGCGGACAGCACGGCGGAAGCCGTCCGGGAGCGCACCGTACGCACGCTGCCCCTGCTGCCCCCCGAACTCCTCGGCGTCCTGCGGGCGATGGCGGTCGCCGGGCCCGACGGCACCCCCGGGCTGATCGACGCCCTGGCCACCGGCCCCCGTACCCAGGGCACCGCCCGGGCCCTGACCCTGCTGGCTGGCACCGGCCTGCTCGCCGACGGCCCCAGCCCCGCCCTGCGCAGCGAAGCCGCCGCCCGGGCTGTCCTGGCCGAACTCGGCACCGAGCAGCGGGAGGAACTGCACGCCCGGGCGGCCGCCTGGGCCCACCGGGCGGCCCTGCCGGACCGGGCCGTGGCCCGGATGCTGCTCGGCGCCGGCCGGGTCGGCGCCCCCTGGGCGGTGGCGGCCCTGCGCCGCCGGGCCGCCGAACACCGGGCCGCCGGCCGCCACGCCCAGGCCGCCCGGCTGCTGGAACGGGCCCTGCGCGAGCCGGTGCCGGAAGCCCTGCGGGTCCGGTTGCTGACCGAGCTGGGCACCGCCACGCTCCCCACCGGACCCGAGGCGGCGAGCCGCCACCTCTGCCGCGCCCTGGACCCACCGCCGGGCGGAACCGAACCCGGACCCGGACCCGGACGGGGAACCGGACCCGGAACCCAACCCGGACCGGGAACCGGACCCGGGACCGAACCTGGGCCCGGACCCGAACCCGGACCCGGAACCGGAGGACCCGAACCCGGACCTGGGCGCGGAACCGAACCCGGGCGCGGAACCGAACCCGAACCCGGAACCGAATGTGGGCCGGGACCCGGAGCCGAACCCCTGCCCGGACTCGGGACCGGACCCGCCGACCCCGCCGCCCTCCGGGCCCGACTGCTCGCGGCGGAACTCCTCGTGGCCCGGGGTGACGTGCTCGCCGCCGCCCCCCGCATCGCCCGGGCCGTCGCCGACGCGCAGCCGGGCACCGCCGAGCACTCCGGACTGCGGGCCCTGCACTGGATGGCCGAGCACGGCCGCCCCGACCCCGAGGACGGTTTCGGGCCGCCGCTGCCCGACTCCTGGCCCGCCCGGCCGGAGCAGGCCGCCGAGGCCGCCGTGGCCGCGTGGCGGACCGCGCAGCGGGGCCTGGACATCACGCGCGCCCGCGGTCTCGCCCGGGCCGCCCTGGCACCGGAGGTGCGCGCGCACGTCCCGCCCGCCGTCCGGGCGGCCGCGGCGCACGCCCTCGTCCTCAGCGGGGACACGCGGGAGGCCCGCGGCGCCCTCGACGGGGTCCTGGCGTGCGCCGGGAAGCGCGACGCCCGGCCGGTCGCCGGCGCGGCCCTGCTCGTCACCTGCCTCGCGGAGCTGTGGGGCGGGCGGGACGCGGCCGCCTCGGAGGCCCTGGACCGGTGCGAGGAGGTCATGCCGGGCCACTGCTGGCACCCCCTCATGGCGCCCGGCCCCCTCGCCCTGCGGGCCCTGCTGGACCTGCGGCGGGGAGACACGGACGCCGCCGCGCGGATCCTGGACACCCGGCTGCCGCCCGCCGCCGAGGGCGGTCTGGCCTGGGCGTACCTCCTCTACGCGCGCGGACGGGTCCGGCTCGCGGCCGGTGAACGGGACCGGGCCCTCGCCGACCTCCTGGAGTGCGGCCGCCGACTGCTGGCCCGGCAGGCGACCAACCCCGCCCTGCTGCCCTGGCGTTCGGCCGCCGCGCGGACCCGCGACCCCGACGACCCCCTGGCGGTGCGGCTGCTGGCGGAGGAACGCCGACGGGCCCTGCTGTGGGGCTCGCCCGTCGCGCTGGCCACGGCACTGGCCCCGGGACCCGGCGGCGCCACCCCGCCCGGTGCGGCGGCGCGGACCGAGGAGCGTGCGGCCGGCTGGCAGTACCGGCAGGCGCTGGTGGCCCTCGGCACGGCCCCCTTCTCGGGCCCCCTCACCGTCGACTCCCTCCTGCACGACGACCGGGCCACGGCCGGCGCCCCCGCACGGCCCCCGGCCACCCCGGTCCCGTCCGCGCACCCAGTGCCGAACCCGAAACGCCCCACCGCCCCGACCCGACCCCGGACCCGCCGGTCCCCCGACACCCCCCACCACGATCCGAACCCGACCACCCCGGCGACTCACACGGGACCCATGCCTCCGCCCGAACCGGCGACCGAAACGACCGGACCGACCCCATCCGGCCCTGTACCTGCACCGGACCATGTACCTCCGTCGGGCCCCGAGGCTTCGGCCGGGCACGCCGCAGGGGCGGAACATCCGCCCGCGCCCGAACCAACAGCCGGCGCGGGACGCCCGGCCCCGACCGGATGCACCCCTCCGGCGGGCCAAACCCGCCGGGCGGGTGACGAAGCTCCGGCCGGGTACCAAGCTCCGGCCGGACCGCCGACAGGTGGGGTACCTACGGCCCGGACGGGACGTGCGCCTCGGGCCGCCCAAGTGGCTCCGGCGGAGTACACGGCTCCGGCCGGGCACGAACTCCGGGCGACCCATCCGCCTGCGGCCGGACCCGCGATCCGCGCTGGACGCCCGGTTCCGGCCGGAGACGAGCCGGCGGCGGGGCATGCGGCTGCGGCGGAGTATTCGGCGTCGGCCGGAGACGCGGCCGGGGCGGGACATGCGGTTCCCGCCGGATACGCAGCTCCGGCGGGATGCGGGGCTCCGGGCCCAGCGGCCGGTGCGGGACGTCCGGTTGCGGGCGGACCAGTTGCCCGTGCCGGGCGTCCGGTTCCGGTCGGACATGACCCTGTGGCGGGGCGCGCGGCTGCCGCGGAGTATCAGGCGTCGGCCGGACGTGCCGCTGGGGCGGGGTACACGGCTCCGGCCGGGCACGCAGTCGGGGCGGGGCAAGCGGCCGCGGGCGAACCAGCGGCCCGCGCGGGACGCCCGGTTCCGGCCGGATATGAGTCCGTGGCGGGGCGCGCGGCTCCGGCGGAGTATCCAGCGCAGGCCGGACATGGGGCTGGAGGCTGGCATTCGGCTCCGGCTGGATACGCGGCCGAGGTGGGGCACGTGCCCGCGGCGGAGTATCCGCCGTCGGCCGGACATGTGGCTGGGCCCGGACATGCGGCTGGGCCCGGGTATCCGGCTTCGGCCGGGGCGGCCCCGGCGGGGCGCGCCGCCGGGGCGGGGTATCCGGCGTCCGCCGGGTATTCCGGTCCGGCGGGGTACGGGATTCCAGGCGCACCCGGAGGTGGGGCCGGGGATCCGGCCCCGGCGGAACACGCGGCTCGGGCGGGGCGTCCCGCTCCGGCGGGGTACGCGGGCGTGGCCGGAGCCGCCGTGCCGGACGTCGGCCGGGCCGTGGCCCTGACCGCGGCCGAGGCCCGCGTCGTGGCGCTCGCCGCGGGGGGCCTGCCCAACCGGGCCATCGCCGGGGAGCTTTCCGTCACCCCCCGCACCGTGGAGCAGCACCTGACCAAGGCCTACCGCAAGCTCGGCATCCGCGGACGTCCGCAGCTGGCCGCGGCACTCGAACGAACGGCGACGACGGAGGAACCGACATGACCACCCTGCTCCACCGGACGCAGGAACTCGACCTGATCACAGCGGCGTTGGACGCCACGGCCGGCGCGGCGGGAGGCGGGTCGCTGACGATGGTGACCGGGGGCATCGGCATGGGCAAGACCGCCCTGCTGAGGGCCCTGCCGGAGCTCGCCGAACGCCGGGGCGTCCGCGTCCTCACCGCCAGCGGGGCCCCGCACGAGCAGGCCTTCGGCTTCGGGGTGCTCAGCCAGCTCCTGACACCGCTGCTGCCCGCCGACGGGGCCCCCATCAGCCCGCCCGAACCTCCGCCCGGGGAGCCTGCCATGGACCCGGCCGGGCCTCCCGCCGGGACCGGACAGGATGCCGCGCTGCTGTCCATCGTCGCCGAACACGCCGCCCGCAAGCCGCTGTTGTTGCTGGTGGACGACCTCCACTGGGCCGACGCCCCGTCGCTGCGCTGGCTCGCGCGGCTGGCCGGACGCCTGTCGCGGCTGCGCGTCACCCTGGTCGCCGCCCTCCGCGAAGGGGACCCGGGCGAGGACGAACCCCGCCTGCACCACCTCACCGGCCGCGCGGCCGCCGTCCTGCGGCTGGGCCCGCTGTCGCCGGAGGCCACCGCGGACCTCGCCGGAGCGCGGCTCGGCCGGCCCGTGGACGAGGACTGCGCCCGCGCCTGCCACGAGGCGACCGGCGGCCACCCCCTGCTGCTCACGGCCATCCTCGACACCTTCGCCGCCGCCGGGCCGGAGGCTCAGCACAGCCGGCTGCCCGACGCGCGGGACATCCGCGGGATCCGCCCCGACGGCCTGCGCGAACGCCTCGCGGTGGTCTTGCGCGGCCAGAGTCCCCCGGTATGGCGCTTCGCCGCGGCCCTCGCCGTCCTGGGCGAGGACACCGGGGCGATGGCAGACACCGCCGGAGATCCGCAGGACGCGCCCGGCACCACCGGCCACGACGCGAGCCCCAGCCCCACCAGGACCGCCACGGACGCCCACCACGCCGGCCGCGTCGCCTCGGCCGAGACCGCCGGCCACGCCGCCGCTGCCGACCACCCCCGCAGCACCGGCCACGCCGGGAACGCCGCACGGACCGGTGAGGGCGGCTGCGGTCCGGAGGGGCCCGCCGCGCGGCTTGCCGGGCTTGACGGGACCGGGTGGGTCGAGGCCGTGCGGGCGTTGGGGCGGCTCGGGCTGTTGGCGCCGGGGCCCGTGCCCCGGTTCGTGCACCCCGTCGTCGCGGACGCCGTCGAGGACGTGATGGCCCCCGCCGAGGCGGAGGCCGTGCGCCTGCGGGCCGCCCTGCTGCTGCACCAGGGCGGCCACCCCGCCGAGCGGGCCGCCGCGCAGCTGCTCGCCGTCTCCTCCTGCGAGGAACCCTGGGCGCAGGAGGTCCTGCGGGCCGCCGCGACCGCCGCCCTGCGCCGCACCGACCCCGAGGCCGCCGCCCGCTACCTGCGCCGCGCCCTGCTCCTCAGCCCGCCCGAGGGAGCGGCCCGCGCCGAGCTCCTCGTCGAACTCGCGATGATCGAAAGGGACTTCAGCCCACGGGCGGCGCTGCGCCACTTCACCCAGGCCCTGCTCCTCCTCCCGGACCCGGCCCGCCGCGCCCGGGTGGCGGGCCGGATACCGCCGTTCCTCCTCGACGACTGCCCGCCCGCCACCCTCGACACCGTCGCCAGGACAGCCGCCGAACTGGGCGACGCGGCCGCCCTCACCGGCTCCGCCCGCCGCAGCGCCCTGCGCCTGGAGGCCCGTCTCGGGCACGCCGCCGTGGCCGGCCCGGCCGAACTGGCCGGCTCCGCGGACCGGTTGCGAGCCCTGGGCCCCGTCCCCTGCCTGGACAGCGCCGCCGACCGCGAGCGGGTCACCGTCCTGCTGCACGGGGCCGTCCTGGCCCAGCGGGTCACCGCCGCCGAGGCCGTGCCCCTCGCCGAACGGCTGCTCCAGCACGAGCCGGCCACCCCCGACCACGTCCACACCGCCCTGCCCCTGCTCACCGACGTGCTCGTCGCCGCCGACTCCCTCGCCACCCTCGGCCCCTGGCTGCACACCGCCTACGACCGGGCCCGCCGCGACCGCGCCACCGTCCCGCGCGCCCTGATCGCCGTCGAGCTCGCCCACCTCGCCCTCGCCCGCGGCGACCTGGCGGGGGCCCGCGCCCACGCCGCGGAGGCCCTCGACCTGGGCGCCACCGACTGGGCCACCCTGCGCACCCTGGCGGCCGTCGTCCTCGCCGCCCTGGAGGCCCGGGACACCGCCCTGTCGGAACGGCTGCTGTCCGGCTCGGCGCCGGACCCCGCCCACGGCCACCTGCCGTCCCTGCGGCTGCTCGTCCGCGGCTCGGCCGCCGCCCTGCGCCACGACCTGCCGACCGCCCTGGGCTGCTACCTCGACTGGGGCCGCACGGCCGAACGCGCCCACTGGCACAACCCGGCCGTCGCCCCCTGGCGGTCCTGGGTCTCCGCCCTCCACTACCGCATGGGCCGGCCCGGCCACGCCCACGACCTCATGGACGAGGAGTACGAGCGCGCCGTCGCCTGGGGCAGCCCCGTGGCCATCGGCCGCGCCCAGCGCGGCCGGGGCGCCATCACCGGGGGAGAGCGCGGGCTCGCCCTGCTGCGCGAGTCCGCGGCCACCCTGGAACGCACCGCCCACGTCCTCGAACAGGCCCGCACCGGCCTGCTGCTCGGCAGGCGGCTGCTGATTGCCGGCCAGGAGGCCGAGGCCGAACACCGGCTGACCCGGGCCCGGGAGCTGGGACTGGCCTGCGGGGCGCCCTGGATCGCCGACCGGGCCGGCCGGGCCCTGCACACCATCGCGGGCTCCCAGGGCGCCGACGCGGTCGCCGCCCTGACCCGCACCGAACGCCGCGTCGCCGGTCTGGCCGCCCGCGGTACCTCCAACCGGGCCATCGCCGAACGGCTGGAGGTCAGCGCCCGGGCGGTCGAGAAGCACCTCACCCAGGCCTACCGCAAACTGCGCATCGACGGCCGCGCCGAACTCGTCCCGCTGGCCCGCCTGCTGTCCGCGGAGTGCCCCGAAGCCGGAACCGGGGCGAGGGAGGGGCGGGGGCCGGGCCGGGGACCGGGAGGGGGAACGGGAGAGGGGCCCGGCGGGGGAGCGGGCGGGGGGCGGCCCCGGGGGACCGTACCGAACCGAACCGAAGCCCCCCGGTACCGCCCGTAACCGTACCCCCCGGTCCCCGCCCACAGGGTTAGCGCGCGGGGGATTGATTTCGTTGACACCTTTCACCGCGTCTCCATACCTTCGTGGTGGCGGTGATCGAACCGCCCCGACGGCGGAGTTCGAATTCGGAACGCGCCGTGTCAAGAACGCGTTCCCGCCGTGTTGCGACCGCGTTTCCGAGGGATTCGGCCGCAATACGTCCGGCCATGGAAGGGCATATATGAGCCAGGGTTTACCGGTGACCTTTTCCACGGTCCGGGACGGATACTTCAACCCGCACCCGGACACCCGGTCGCTGCGCCGGACCGAACCGCTGACGCGCATGGAATTCGCCGACGGCCACCTCGGATGGCTCGTCACGGGGTATTCCGCCGCCCGGGCCGTCCTCGCCGACGCCCGGCTCAGCGCCCGCGGGGAGCTCAAGCACCCGCCGGTCCCGCGCACCGCGACCCTGGACGAGGCCCCGGCGGCGCCCCCCGGCATGTTCATCCAGCACGACGACCCCGAGCACCAGCGCTACCGCAAGCTGCTCGTCGGGCAGTTCACCGTCCGCCGCATGCGGCTGCTCACCGAGTGGATCGAGCAGATCACCGCCGAGCGGCTCGACGAGATGGAGCGCCTCGGCTCCCCCGCCGACCTCTTCGAGCACTTCGCGCTGCCCATCCCCTCCCTCGTCATCTGCGAACTGCTCGGCGTGCCCTACGCCGACCGCGCCACCTTCCAGCACCACACCCACGTGTGGAGCAGCTTCGGCGAGTCCACCGAGGACGTCACCGCCGCCTTCCTGGAACTGGGCGCCTACCTGAGCGGCCTGGTCCGCCTCAAGCGCACCGAACCGGCCGACGACATCATCAGCGGACTGATCACCGCCGACCCGGACCTCACCGACGAGGAACTCACCTCGATCGCCTTCCTGTTGCTGGTCGCCGGCCACGAGACCACCGCCAACCAGCTCGCCCTGGGCACCTTCGCCCTGCTGGAACACCCCGACCAACTGGCCGCGCTGCGCGCCGATCCCTCCCTGATCGAGGGCGCCGTCGAGGAGAGCCTGCGCTACCTGAGCATCGTCCACCACGGCCCCACCCGGGCCGCCCTGGAGGACGTCGAGATCGAGGGCACCCTCATCAAGGAGGGGGAGGTCGTGATGGTCTCCCTCGCCGCCGCCAACCGGGACCCCGAGCGCTTCCCCGACCCCGAGTCCTTCGACGTCACCCGGCGCGCCGCAGGACACCTCGGCTTTGGGCACGGCATCCACCAGTGCCTCGGCCAGCAGCTGGCCCGCATCGAACTGCGGGTCGGCTTCACCGCCCTGCTGGAGCGCTTCCCCGAACTGCGCCTGGCCTGCCCGCCCGAGGAGATCCGGCTCCGCCACGACATGCAGGTCTACGGCGTGTACGCGCTGCCCGTCGCCTGGTGACCGGCGGCCCGCTGCGGGTCGGGGCCGACCGGCGGCTGTGCTGCGGAGCCGGCATGTGCGCGCTGCTCGCCCCCGAGGTCTTCGACCAGTGCGACGAGGGCTTCGTGGTCCTCCTCGACCCCGTCCCGCCCGCCGCCGCGCACGCCGCCGTCCGCGAGGCCGCCGACCAGTGCCCCTGCTCGGCGATCACCCTGCACACCGCCGGCTGACACCTCCCCGAACGGCGCCTACGCCCCCCGCGGGACCCGCGACGTCCCGACCACCGCGACGTCCCGACCGGGTCCCGCGGGCGCCCCGCGCCCGCCGGCGCCCCGCCCGGCGCTGCCTTCCCGCGCCACCCGCGCCCACCGCGTCCACCGCGTGCGCCGGGCGCGAGCACACCCCCGTCCGTCCCTTTCCTCCCGAAAGTCAGGTACCCACCGTGGAACAGCACCTGTCCCGCCGCCGCTTGCTCGGACTGACGGCCCTGGGCGCCGCGGCCCTCGCGGGCAGCACCACCATCGGCGCTCCCCGGGCCCTGGCCGCCGACCGCGCCGACGGCACCGCGTTCGTCCCCGCCGTCGTCATCGGCACCGGCTACGGCGCGGCCGTCTCCGCCCTGCGCCTGGGCGAGGCCGGAGTGCGCACCGTCATGCTCGAAATGGGCCAGCTGTGGAACCAGCCGGGCCCCGACGGCAACGTCTTCGCGGGCATGCTGAAGCCCGACAAGCGCTCCAGCTGGTTCAAGAACCGCACCGAGGCCCCCCTCGGCAGCTTCCTCTGGCTGGACCTCGCCAACCGCGACATCGACCCGTACGCCGGTGTCCTGGACCGGGTCAACTTCGACCAGATGTCCGTGTACGTCGGCCGCGGCGTCGGCGGCGGCTCCCTCGTCAACGGCGGTATGGCGGTGGCCCCGAAGCGCTCGTACTTCGAGGAGGTGCTGCCCCGCGTCGACTCCGCCGAGATGTACGACCGCTACTTCCCGCGCGCCAACTCCATGCTCCGCGTCAACCACATCGACAACGGCTGGTTCGAGAGCACCGAGTGGTACAAGTTCGCCCGGGTCTCCCGCGACCAGGCCCAGAAGGCGGGCCTCGGCACCGTCCACGTCCCCAACGTCTACGACTTCGACCACATGCGGCGCGAGGCGGCCGGGGAGGTCCCCAAGTCCGCGCTGGCCGCCGAGGTCATCTACGGCAACAACCACGGCAAGCAGAGCCTGGACAAGACCTACCTGGCCGCCGCCCTGGGCACCGGCAAGGTCACCATCGAGACCCTGCACCAGGCCAAGGCCATCCGGCAGCAGAAGGACGGCACCTACCTCCTCACCGTCGAGCAGCGCGACGCCGACGGCCGGCTGCTGGCCACCAAGGAGATCTCCTGCCGCCACCTGTTCCTCGGCGCCGGCAGCCTCGGCTCCACCGAACTGCTGCTGCGCGCCCGCGAGACCGGCACCCTCCCGGACCTCAGCTCCGAGATCGGCGCCGGCTGGGGTCCGAACGGCAACATCATGACCGCCCGCGCCAACCACGTGTGGAACCCCACCGGCGCCAACCAGTCCTCCATCCCCGCCCTCGGCATCGACGACTGGGACAACCCCCAGAACCCCGTCTTCGCCGAGATCGCCCCCATGCCGGCCGGCCTGGAGACCTGGGTCAGCCTCTACCTGGCCATCACCAAGAACCCCGAACGGGGGACCTTCGCCTACGACGCGGCGACCGACCGGGCGGCCCTGCGCTGGACCCGCGACCAGAACACCCCCGCCGTCAACGCCGCGAAGTCGCTGTTCGACCGCATCAACAGGGCGAACACGACGATGTACCGCTACGACCTCTTCGGCAAGCAGCTGAAGGCCTTCTCCGACGACTTCACCTACCACCCGCTCGGCGGCTGCGTCCTCGGCCGGGCCACCGACGACTACGGCCGGGTGAAGGGCTACAAGAACCTCTACGTGACCGACGGTTCGCTCATCCCCGGCTCCATCGGCGTGAACCCGTTCGTCACCATCACCGCCCTGGCCGAACGCAACATCGAGCGCGTGATCCGGCAGGACGTCACCGCCCCGTAGCGGGCGGGCCGGCACGCAGGGGAACAGCACGGGGGCCACTCCCCGGCACGCCCGCACGCCCCGAGGCGCTGCGGAACCGTCACATCAGCAGTAGTTCAACGGGTCGATGGAGCACACATGACGCGCGAGTCTGTAGCGATGCCGGAGGAGTCCGGGAAGGGCGCCCACGAGGTGATCGTGGCGATCGGGGCGGCGCACCGGCCGCCGGAGGCCACCGGCACGGACGCGGCGTACGACGCGGAGTTCCTCGCGGAGTTCCTCGTGGAGGCCGCCGGGGACCTCTCCGACCCGGCCCGGACCGGCACCCTGCCGTACGGGCCGGCCGCGGCGGAGACCTGGTGGGAGGCGCTGGAGGACGCCGGCGCCGTCCCGGCCGCCGGCCCGCGCCCCGGCGTCTTCCTCGCCGTCCCCGACGGGGCCGGCGCCGGGCTCCCGGCACAGGAGGCGGCCGCCGCCGCGGTCGGCGCCGCCCTGCGGCTCGCCCCCGGAACCACCCCGCTGCTGCGCCGCCTCCCCACCGGCACCGACGCCCTGCGCGCCGCCCACGCGAGTCTCGGCCGGGGCGAGAGCGCCCTCGCCCTGGCCGCCGGTCCCGGCGTACACCTGCCGGGCGCACCGGACTCCGCGACCGGCGGTTACGGCGCCGTCCTGCTGAAGCCCCTCACCGCGGCCCAGGCCGCCGGCGACCGCGTCCTCGCCACCCTCACGTCCACCGGCCACTTCACCCCGGCCCCGGCCCCGGCCTCCGCCGGTCAGGCGGCCACCAGCCCCGACGCGGCCGCCCCCGGCCCCGACGCGGCCACCGGCCCCCGCCCCGGTGGGGCTGACGGCCGGGGTGGCCAGGGTGGGGAGGCCGGGCCCTGGGTGGTTTCCGCCGCCGGGCCCGAGGGGCTGCGGGCGCGGGCGCGGCAGTTGCGCGAGTACCTCACCGCGCACCCCGGCCTCGGCCCCGCCGCCGTGGGTCGGGCCCTCGCCACGGCCCGGCACCACTTCCCGTACCGCGCCGTGCTCTTCGGCGACGGCCGCGACCGGCTCCTCGACGGGCTGGCCACCCTCGCCGACGGCGGGTTCGCCCCCGACGTGGTGCGGGGCGCCGGCGCCGGCGCCGCCCGTCAGGCCGCCTTCGTCCTGTCCGGCATCGGCGGCCAGTGGCCCGCCATGGGTGCGGAACTCCTCGACGCCTCGCCCGCTTTCCGCACCGCCGCCCTGCGCTGCGAGGAGACCCTCGCCCCCTTCACCGGCTGGCTCCTCACCGACGTGCTGCGCGGCGCCCCCGACGCCCCCGGCCTGGACACCCCCGACGTCAGCGTCCCCGCCACCTTCGGCGTCCAGATCGCCCTCGCCGAGACCTGGCAGGCCCACGGCGTCCGCCCCCGCGCCTACGCGGGCCACAGCATCGGCGAGATCGCCGCCGCCCGCCTGGCCGGCGTCCTCACCCCGCAGGACGCCGCCCGCACCATCCACGCCTGGGGCGGGGCCCTGGCCGAACTCGCCGGACACGGCGGAGACATGCTCGCCGTGAGCATGCCCGGTCACCTCCTCCAGGAGCGGCTCGCCCCCTGGGCCGGCCGGCTGGTCATCGCCGCCCACAACGGCCCCGGCTCCCACGTCGTCTCCGGCGACGCGGACGCCGTCCTCGCCCTGCGCGCCGAGCTGGAGGACGACGGCGTCCGCTGCGGCGGCGTACGCCTCGGCGCCGCCGCCCACTCCGCGCACGTCGACGCCGTCCGCGACCGGATGCTCTCCGCCCTCGGCGGCCTCGCCCCCCGCGCCGGCCACACCCCGCTCTACTCCTCCGCCGGCGGCGGCCTCGTCGACGGCCGCACCCTCGACGCCGCCTTCTGGTTCGAGGCCCTGCGCCGTCCGGTCCGCTTCGAGCAGACCACCCACGCCCTGCTGGCCGACGGCCACGAGGCCCTCGTGGAGATCGCCCCCCACCCCACCCTGACCGCGGCCGTGCAGGAGACCGCCGCGGCCGCCGGACGCCACGCCGTCACCGTCGCCACCCTGCGCCGCGGCCAGGGCGGCCCGCGCCGCCTGCACACCGCCCTCGCCGAGGCCTGCGTACAGGGCATCGACGTCGACTGGGCGACCGTCCTCCCCGCCGCCCCGGGAGACCGCGTACCGCTGCCGACCTACCCCTTCCGGCGGCCCTCCGCCGACACCGCCCCCGCCCCGGCCGGCCGGCTCGCCCTGCTGCCCGAGGCCGACCGGGAGCCCACCGCCGCCGCGCTCGTACGGTCCCTCACCGCCGCCCTGCTGGGGCTGCCCGGCCCCGACGCCGTCGCCCCGGGACAGGCCTTCCGCGACCTCGGCATGGACTCCGTCACCGCCGTCGAGCTCCGTGGACGCCTGAACGAGGCCACCGGACTCCTCCTGCCGCACACCGTCGCCTTCGACCACCCCACCCCGGCCTCCCTGACCCGCCGGATCCTCGCCGAAGCCCTCGGCACCCCCGAGGACGCGGCCGCATCCGACGCCGACACCACCACCGCCGCCTGGGACGAACCCGTCGCCATCGTCGCCATGAGCTGCCGGCTGCCCGGCGGCACGGACACCCCCGAGGCCCTGTGGCGGCTGCTCTCCGAGGGCGGCGACGCCGTCTCCGCCCTGCCCGCCGACCGCGGCTGGGACGTCGAGGGCCTCTACGACGCCGAACCGGGCCGCCCCGGCCGCTACTACCAGCGCGAAGCCGGCATGCTCCCCGAAGCCGCCGGCTTCGACCCGGAGTTCTTCGGGATCTCCCCGCGCGAGGCCCTCGCCATGGACCCCCAGCAGCGGCTCCTCCTGGAGACCGGCTGGGAGGTCCTCGAACGCGCCGGCATCGACCCCGCCACCCTGCGCGGCACCCGCACCGGCACCTTCGTCGGCGCCATGAACCAGGACTACGGCCCCCGCCTCCACGAGGCACCCGAGGACATCAGCGGCTACCTGCTGACCGGCAACAGCGTCAGCGTCGCCTCCGGCCGCCTCGCCTACACCTTCGGCTTCGAGGGCCCCGCCGTCACCGTCGACACCGCCTGCTCCTCCTCCCTCGTCGCCCTGCACCTGGCCGCCCAGTCGCTGCGCACCGGCGAATGCTCCCTGGCCCTGGCCGGCGGCGTCACCGTGCTCCCGACGGCCGGCTCCTTCGTCGAGTTCAGCAAGCAGCGCGCACTGGCCCCCGACGGCCGCTCCAAGGCCTTCTCCGCCGACGCCGACGGATTCGGCCTCGCCGAGGGCGCCGGCATGGTCCTCCTGGAGCGGCTCTCCGACGCCCGCCGCAGCGGCCACCGGGTCCTGGCCGTCCTCCGCGGCTCCGCCATCAACCAGGACGGCGCCTCCAACGGACTCACCGCGCCCAGCGGCCCCGCCCAGCAGCGCGTCATCCGCCAGGCCCTGGCCAACTCCGGGCTGACCGCCGCCGACGTCGACGCCGTCGAGGCCCACGGCACGGGCACCCGGCTCGGCGACCCCATCGAGGCCCAGGCCCTGCTCGCCACCTACGGCCGCGGCCGGCCCGAGGACCGGCCGCTGTGGCTCGGCTCCCTCAAGTCCAACATCGGCCACGCCCAGGCCGCCGCGGGCATCGCCGGCGTACTGAAGTCCGTCCTGGCCCTCCAGCACGGTGTCCTGCCCCGCACCCTGCACGCCGACGTCCCCTCCCCGCACGTGGACTGGTCCGCCGGACGGGTCCGGCTGCTGACCGACGCCGTGGACTGGCCCGCCACCGGCCGCCCGCGCCGCTACGGCGTGTCCTCCTTCGGCATCAGCGGCACCAACGCCCACGCCATCCTCGAAGAGGCCCCCGCCGGCCCCCCGGCCGCCGACCCCGCCCCGGACGCGGACAGCCCGGCCGACGCCCCCGTCGTGCCCTGGATCCTGTCGGCCCGCAGCCCCGAGGCGCTGGCCGCCCGCGCCGAAGCCCTCCTCGCCCACACCGCCGCGCACCCCGGCGCCCGCCCCGCCGACACCGGCCACGCCCTCGCCACCACCCGTACGGCCTTCGAACACCGCGCCGTCGTCACCGGCGCCACCGAAGCCGAACTCACCGAGGGCCTGCGCGCCCTCGCCGCCGGCGGCGCCACGCCCCGCACCGCCCGGGGCACGGCCGCCGACGGCCGCCGCGTCGCGTTCGTCTTCCCCGGCCAGGGCTCCCAGTGGGCCGGCATGGCCGTGGAACTCCTCGACACCTCGGCCGTGTTCCGCGAACGGATCGCCGCCTGCGGCCGCGCCCTGGCCCCGTACGTGGACTGGCACCTGGAGGACGTCCTGCGCGGCGCCCCCGGCGCCCCCGCCCTCGACAGCGCCGACGACGTGGTCCAGCCCGCCCTGTGGGCCGTCATGGTGTCCCTCGCCGAACTGTGGCGCTCCTTCGGCGTCGAGCCCTCCGCCGTCATCGGCCACTCGCAGGGCGAGATCGCCGCCGCCGCCGTCTCCGGCGCCCTCGGCCTGGACGACGCCGCCCGGGTCGTCGCCCTCCGCAGCCGCCTCCTCGCCCGCCTCGCGGGACTCGGCGGCATGGTCTCCGTCCCCGAACCCCTCGCCGACGTCACCCGCCGCCTGGAGCAGTGGGGCGAGCGCCTCGGCATCGCCGCCGTCAACGGGCCCCGCTCCACCGTCGTCTCCGGCGACGCCGACGCCCTCGGCGAACTCCTCGCCGCCTGCACCGCCGACGGCGTCCGCGCCAAGCGGGTCCCCGTCGACTACGCCTCCCACTCCGCCCACGTGGAACTCATCGAGGCCGAACTCGGCGAAGCCCTCGCCGGCATCACCCCGCTCACCCCCCGCGTGCCGTTCTACTCCACCGTCACCGGCGACGTCGTCGACTCCGCCGCCCTCGACGCCGCCTACTGGTACACCAACCTCCGCACCACCGTCCGCTTCGAGCCCGCCGCCCGCCGCCTCATCGCCGACGGCCGCCAGGTCCTCGTCGAATGCAGCCCCCACCCGGTGCTCGCCGTCGGCCTCCAGGAGACCGCCGAGGACGCCGCCGCCACCGTGGACGTCCTCCCGTCGCTGCGCCGCGGCGACGGCGGCTCCGCCCGCTTCCTCACCTCCCTCGGCGAAGCCTGGACCCGGGGCGTCCCCGCCGACTGGGCCGCCGCGTTCGCCGGGCTGCGCCCGCGCCCCGCCGACCTGCCCACCTACCCCTTCCAGCGGCGCCGCCTCTGGCTCGACACCGCCGCACCGGCCGCCACCGCGACCGGCGCCGGCCACAGCGAGGAGGAGGCCCGCTTCTGGGCCGCCGTCGAGAACACCGACGTCCGGGCCCTCACCAGCTCACTGGACCTGGCCCCCGACGCCTCCCTCGACAGCATGGTCACCCGGCTCGCCGACCGGCGCCGCCGCTCCACCCGGACCGCCCGCGTCGACGGCTGGCGCTACCGGGTCACCTGGACCCCCGCCGACACCCCGGCCCGGCGCGGCAGCCGCGCCGCCCTCCACGGCACCTGGCTCCTCGTCACCACCACCGCACGGCAGGACGGCGCCACCGCCACCGCGGTCCACGACGCCCTCACCGCGTGCGGCGCCCGCGTCGAACGCATCGCCCTCGACCCGGCGGCCCACCCCGACCGGCAGGCCGTGGCCGAACTCCTGACCGAACGTCTCGGCCGCGACGGCCAGAGCGCCGACACGGTCACCGGGGTCCTCTCCCTGCTGGCCGAAGACCCCGCCGACATGCCCGGACACCGGGTGCCGGCCGCCCTCGCCGCCACCCTCGCCCTCGTCCAGGCCCTCGGCGACGCCGGCGTCGGCGCCCCCCTGTGGTGCGCCACCTCCGGGGCCGTGGCCACCGGCCCCGCCGACCCGCTCCGCCACCCCGCCCAGGCACAGGTGTGGGGCCTCGGACGGGTCGCCGGCGCCGAATACCCACAGCGCTGGGGCGGCCTCGTGGACCTGCCCGAGACCCTCGACGCCCGCACTCTCGACCTCCTCACCGGCCTCCTCGCCGACCCCGCCGGCGAGGACGAACTCGCCGTCCGCGCCAACGGCACCCTCGCCCGGCGCCTCGTCCGCGCCCCCGCCGCCCAGGCCGCCCCCACGGGCGAGCACACCCTCGCCCGCCCCCACGGCACCGTCCTGATCACCGGCGGCACCGGCACCCTCGGCGCCCACGTCGCCCGCTGGCTCGCCCGCTCCGGAGCCACCCACCTCCTCCTGACCAGCCGCAGCGGCCCCGCCGCCGAAGGCGCCGCCGAACTCCGCGAGGAACTCGCCGCCCTCGGCTGCCGCGCCACCCTCGCCGCCTGCGACGCCGCCGACCGCACCGCCCTCGCCGCGCTCCTCGCCACCCTGACCGCCGAGCACCCCCTCACCGGCATCATCCACACCGCCGGAGCCCTCGACGACGGCGTCCTCGACGCCATGACCACCGGCCGGCTGGAACACGTCCTGCGCCCCAAGGCCGACGCCGCACTCCACCTGCACGAGCTCACCGCCGGCCTCGACCTCGACTTCTTCGTCCTCTTCTCCTCCATCGCCGGCGTCGTCGGCAACGGCGGCCAGGGCGGCTACGCCGCCGCCAACGCCCACCTCGACGCCCTCGCCCACCACCGCCGCGCCCAGGGCCTGCCCGCCACCGCCATCGCCTGGGGCTCCTGGGGCAGCGGCCGCATGATGGGCCGCCACGCCGAGGAACACCTCACCCGCCGCGGCATCCTCCCCATGCCCGCCGACCTCGGCATCGCCGCCCTGCGCCGCGCCATGGAACACGAGGACACGGCCGTCACCGTCGCCGACATCGACTGGGAGCGCTTCGTCCGCGCCTTCGCCCACACCGGCGACTACCCCCTGCTGCACCGCCTGCCCGAAGCCCGCCGCCTCCTCGAAGGCGCCGCCGCGCCCGCCGGCGCGCACGGCCCCGCCGCGGCCGGCCCCGCGCTCGCCGGACAGCTGGCCGCACTCCCCGGCCCCGACCGGCTCCGCGCCCTGGTCGAACTCGTCCGCACCCAGGCCGCGACCGTCCTCGGCCACTCCGGCGCCGACGCCGTCCAGCCCCAACGGGCCTTCCGCGACACCGGGTTCGACTCGCTCACCGCCATCGAACTCCGCAACCGCCTGGCCGGCGCCACCGGTCTGCGGCTGCCCACCACCGTCGTCTTCGACTACCCCAACCCGGCCGAACTCGCCGCCCACCTCGACGCCCAGCTCGCCGGAGGCCCGCGCCTGGGTACGCCCGCCACCGCGCCCGCCGCCCGGCCCGCCGACGACGAGCCCGTCGCCATCGTCGCCATGAGCTGCCGCTTCCCCGGCGGGGTGACCTCCCCCGAGGACCTGTGGACGATCCTCTCGCAGGGCCGGGACGCCCTCTCCGGCTTCCCCGACAACCGCGGCTGGGACCTCGACGCCCTCTACCACCCCGACCCGCAGCACCCGGGCACCACGTACGCCCGCGAAGGCGGGTTCCTCCACGACGCGGGCGACTTCGACGCCGCCTTCTTCGGGATCTCCCCGCGCGAGGCCCTCGCCATGGACCCCCAGCAGCGCCTCCTCCTGGAAACCACCTGGGAGGCCTTCGAACGCGCCGGCATCGACCCCGCCACGCTCAAGGGCACCCGCACCGGCACCTTCGTCGGATCCAACGGCCAGGACTACGCCTCGGGCCTGCGCCAGGCCCCCGAAGGGGTCGAGGGCTACCTCCTGACCGGGCGGGCCGCCAGCGTCGTCTCGGGCCGGCTCGCCTACACCTTCGGCCTCGAAGGGCCCGCGCTCACCGTCGACACGGCGTGCTCCTCCTCCCTCGTCGCCCTCCACCTGGCCGTCCAGTCCCTGCGCCGCGGCGAATGCGACCTCGCCCTCGCGGGCGGCGTCACCGTCATGTCCGGCCCCGGCATCTTCGTCGAGTTCAGCCGCCAGCGCGGACTGTCCCCCGACGGCCGCTGCAAGGCCTTCGCCGCCGCGGCCGACGGCACCGGCTGGGGCGAGGGCACCGGCATGCTGCTCCTGGAGCGGCTCTCCGACGCCCGCCGCAACGGCCACCGGGTGCTGGCCGTCGTACGGGGCTCCGCCGTCAACCAGGACGGCGCCTCCAACGGCCTCACCGCCCCCAACGGCCCCTCGCAGCAGCGGGTGATCCGCCAGGCCCTCGACGACGCCGGCCTCGCGCCCACCGACGTCGACGCCGTCGAGGCCCACGGCACGGGCACCCGGCTCGGCGACCCGATCGAAGCCCAGGCCCTCCTCGCCACCTACGGGCAGGAGCGGGAGGCTGACCGGCCGCTGTGGCTGGGCTCCCTGAAGTCCAACATCGGGCACACCCAGGCCGCGGCCGGCGTCGCCGGTGTGATCAAGCTGGTCCTCGCCCTCCAGCACGCGGAACTTCCCCGCACCCTGCACGTGGACTCCCCGACCCCGCACGTCGACTGGTCCACGGGCTCCGTCGAACTGCTCTCCGCCCCCGTCGCCTGGCCCGCGTCCCCGGACCACGTCCGCAGGGCCGGGGTCTCGGCCTTCGGCGTGAGCGGCACCAACGCCCACGTGATCATCGAACAGGCCCCGGCACCGGCCGCCCCCGGGACCGGCCCGGCCCCGGACGACACCGGCGACGGCGCCGCACCGCGCACCTCCCTCGCCTGGCTCCTGTCCGCGAAGACCGCCACCGCACTGCGCGCCCAGGCCCGGCGCCTGCGCGCCCACCTCACGGAGCACGAGGACGCCACACCGGCCGACATCGGCTTCTCCCTCGCCACCGGCCGGGCGGCCCTCCAGCACCGTGCGGCCGTCCTCGGCACCGACCGCGCCGAACTGCTCGGCGGCCTGGACCTCCTCGCCGACGACGGCCCGGCGGGCACCGCACCCCACGTCATCACCGGCGCCACCGACCCGGCCTCCGGCCACGAACCGGGCCGCACCGCGTTCCTGTTCTCCGGACAGGGCAGCCAGCGCCTGGGCATGGGGCGCGAACTGTACGCCGCACACCCGGTGTTCGCCGACGCCTTCGACGCCGTCTGCGCGCATCTGGACGGACACCTGGAACGGCCCCTGCGGGAGGTGGTGTTCGGTGAGGACGCCGAGCTGCTGAACCGGACGGGGTACGCCCAGCCGGCGCTGTTCGCGGTCGAGGTGGCGCTGTTCCGGCTGGTGGAGTCCTGGGGTGTGCGCCCCGACTTCCTCGCGGGGCATTCGGTCGGGGAGTTCGCGGCGGCGCATGTCGCGGGTGTGCTGTCCCTCGAAGATGCCGCGCAGCTGGTCGCCGCGCGCGGCCGGCTGATGCAGGAACTGCCGTCCGGTGGACAGATGGTGGCGGTGGAGGCCTCCGAGGCGGAGGTGCGGGAGCTGCTGACCGGGCTGGAGGACCGGGCGGGGATCGCCGCCGTCAACGGCGCTACCTCCGTGGTCCTTTCGGGAACCGGGGACGCGGTGTCCGCCGTGGTGGACCGGCTGTCGGATCAGGGTCGCAAGACGAAGGCCCTCGCCGTCTCCCACGCCTTCCACTCGCCGCTGATGGATCCGATGCTGGACGCCTTCCGCGAGGTCGTGGAGTCGGTCTCGTTCGACGCGCCGTCGCTGCCGGTGGTCTCCACGCTCACCGGGCGCGTTGTCACGACTGAGGAGTTCGGTTCCGCCGAGTACTGGGTGCGGCACGTCCGCGAGGCCGTCCGCTTCGCCGACGCCGTCGAGTGCCTGGCCCTCGAAGGCGTCCGGACCTTCCTGGAGATCGGCCCCGGCGGAGTCCTGACCGCTCTCGCCCGGGAACTCCTCGACGCACAAGCCGTCACCGTCACCGTCCTGCGCGCCGACCGCCCCGAGGACCTGGCCGTCACCACCGCCCTGGCCCGGCTCCACGTCCACGGCACCCCCGTCGACTGGACGGCCTGGTACGCCGGCCAGGGCGCCCGCCGGATCCCGCTGCCCACGTACGCCTTCCAGCGCGAGACCTACTGGCTGCACGTCCCGGCCACCGCCGACCCCACCGCGATCGGCGTCACCGACACCGCACACCCCCTCCTGGGCGCCACCGTCGTGCTCCCGGACGGCGGCAGCGTCCTCACCGGCCGGCTCTCCCTCGCCACCCACCCCTGGATCGCCGACCACACCGTCTCCGGAGCCGTGCTCGTCCCCGGTACCGCCTTCGTGGAACTGGCCCTGCGGGCCGGGCAGGAAGCCGGCTGCGCCCACATCGAGGACCTCACCCTGGAGGCCCCGCTCGTCCTGCCCGAACACGGTGGCGTCCAGCTCCGCCTCACGGTCGGCGCCCCCGATCCCGAGGGCCGCCGCACCCTGGAGCTCCACTCCCGCCCCGAGGAGGCATCCGCCTCCGGCGACTGGACCCGCCACGCCGGCGGCACCCTGTCCGCCGAAGCGGCCCCGCCCCCGGCGGCGTCCGAGCTCGCGGAATGGCCCCCGCCCGGAGCCGAACCGGTCGCCACCGACGACCTCTACGAACTCCTCGACGACCTCGGCTTCGGCTACGGCCCCGTCTTCCGCGGCCTCACCGAAGCCTGGAGGGACGGCGACTCCCTGTACGCCGCCGCCGCCCTCCCCGCCCCCACGGCACCGGACGCGGACGTGTTCGGGCTGCACCCGGCCCTCCTCGACGCCGCCCTCCACGCCTCCTGGCTCGGCCTGCTCTCCGGCACCGCCACCGGCCAGGCCCTGCTGCCCTTCTCCTGGAGCGCGGTCACCCTGCACGCCTCCGGCGCCCCCGCCGTACGCGTCCGGCTCACCCCGGCCGGCCCGGACACCGTCTCCGTCCTGGTCACCGACACGGCGGGGCAGGCCGTCGCCTCGGTCGGCGCCCTCGTCCTGCGCCCCGTCCCCGCCGACCGGCTGCGCGCGGCCGCCGCACCCCGCTCCGACGGCCTCCTGCGCCTCGACTGGACCCCGGTCCGTACGCCCGCCGACGCCCCCGAACCGGACTGCGCCGTGGCCCTCGCCGGCCCGGACCCCGAGGGCGGTGCGGCTCCGGACGACCCGGCCGCAGCCGTACGGGAGACCGCCCACCGGACGCTCGCGCTGATCCAGGAGTGGCTCGCCGGGGAGCGGTCCGAGCGGACCCCGCTCGTCGTCGTCACCCGGCACGCGGTCGCCACCGACCCCGCCGAACGCGCCGCGCTGGACCCCGCCCAGGCCGCCGTCTGGGGCATGCTCCGCACCGCGCAGTCGGAGAACCCCGGCCGCTTCGTCCTCCTCGACCTCGAACCGGGCCTCGACCCGGACGCCGGACCCGGCCGGGAGGCCCTGCGCGCCGCCCTGGCCACCGGCGAGCCGCAGCTCGCCGTACGCGGCGGCACGCTCCTGCTGCCGCGCCTGACACCCCACACCCCCCGCA
The DNA here is from genome assembly GCF_055580265.1 of Streptomyces sp. NPDC032091. Lineage (NCBI taxonomy): Bacteria > Bacillati > Actinomycetota > Actinomycetes > Kitasatosporales > Streptomycetaceae > Streptomyces > Streptomyces sp. NPDC032091. Next base: position 52,346 of record NZ_JBVILR010000013.1, read on the forward strand.
CGGACCACCCCGCCGACGAGGCCCCGCGGCGCCCGGCGTTCCCGGCCGAGGGCACCGTCCTCGTCACCGGGGCCACCGGCACCCTCGGCCGGCTCGTCGCCCGCCACCTCGTCACCGAGCACGGCGTACGCCATCTCCTGCTCGCCGGCCGCAGGGGGCCCGCGGCCGAAGGCGCGGCCGCCTTCGAGGCCGAACTCACCGCCCTCGGCGCCCGGGTCACCACCGCCGCCTGCGACGTGGCCGACCGCGCCCAGCTCGCCGCCCTGCTGGCGACCGTGCCCGCCGGGCAGCCGCTGACCGCCGTGGTCCACGCGGCCGGTGTGACCGACGACGGCATCCTCCCCGCCCTCACCCCGGACCGCGTCGACCACGTCCTGCGGCCGAAGGCCGACGCGGCCCTGCACCTGCACGAACTCACCCGTGACCTGGATCTGTCCGCCTTCGTGCTCTTCTCCTCCGTCTCCGCCACGCTCGGCGGCGCCGGCCAGGCCAACTACGCCGCGGCCAACGCCTTCCTCGACGCCCTCGCCCAGCAGCGGCACGCGGCCGGACTGCCGGCCGTCTCCCTGGCCTGGGGCCTGTGGGCCGACGGCAGCGGCATGACCGGGAAGCTGGACGCCACCGACCTCGCGCGGATCCGCCGCATGGGCCTCGTCGCCATGGACGCGGCCACCGGCCTCGCCCTGTTCGACGCCGCCTGCGCGGACGGCGCGGACGTGCTCTTCCCGGTCCCGCTGGACCACGCCGGACTCCGCGTCCAGGCGGCCGAGGACACGGTCCCCGCCCTGCTGCGCGGGCTGGTCAAGGCCCCGGTCCGCAAGGCCCACAGCGGTGCCGGCACCCCCTCCGCCGCAGCCGGGGACCGGGCCTCCGCCCTGGCCGCGACCCTGCACGGACTGCCCGAGACGGAACGGGAACGCCTCCTCGCCGACCTCGTACGCGCACAGGTCGCCACGGTCCTCGGCCACGCCTCCCCGGACCAGGTGGAGCCCGAACGCCCCTTCAAGGACCTCGGCTTCGACTCGCTGACCGCCGTCGAGCTGCGGAACCTGCTGGGCGCCGCCACCGGCACCCGGCTGCCCGCCACCCTCGTCTTCGACCACCCCACCCCCCTGGCCCTCACCCGCTTCCTGCACGCCGAACTCCTCGGCGACACCAGCGGCACCAGCGGCACCAACAGCGCCGCGTCCGCCGTGGCCGGTCAGGTGGTGGCGGCCGACGATCCGATCGCGATCGTGGGGATGAGCTGCCGTTATCCGGGTGGGGTGCGTTCTCCGGAGGATCTGTGGCGGCTGGTCGCGGAGGGTGGGGACGCCGTCGGTGGTTTCCCGTCCGACCGGGGCTGGGCGCTGGACGGGCTGTTCCATCCGGATCCGGATCACTCCGGGACGAGTTATGCGCGGGAGGGTGGATTCCTTTACGACGCGGCCGAGTTCGATGCCGGTTTCTTCGGGATCTCGCCGCGTGAGGCCCTGGCGATGGATCCGCAGCAGCGGTTGCTGCTGGAGACCTCGTGGGAGGTGTTCGAGCGGGCCGGGATCGATCCGGCGACCCTGCGCGGTTCCCGTACGGGGGTCTTCGCCGGAGTCATGTACCACGACTACGGCTCCCGGCTCTCCGTCGTCCCCGAGGGCTTCGAGGGGTACCTCGTCAACGGCAGCGCGGGCAGCATCGCCTCCGGCCGCGTCGCCTACACCTTCGGCCTCGAAGGCCCCGCGGTGACGGTGGACACGGCGTGCTCCTCGTCGCTGGTCGCCCTGCACCTGGCGGCGCAGGCCCTGCGCCAGGGCGAGTGCTCGATGGCGCTGGTCGGCGGTGTGACGGTGATGGCGACCCCGAACATCTTCATCGAGTTCAGCCGCCAGCGCGGCCTGGCCGCCGACGGCCGCTGCAAGGCCTTCTCGGCCTCGGCGGACGGTACGGGCTGGGCCGAAGGGGCCGGCATGCTGCTCGTCGAGCGGCTCTCCGACGCCCGCCGCAACGGCCACCAGGTGCTGGCCGTCGTACGGGGCACCGCGATCAACCAGGACGGTGCGTCCAACGGTCTGACCGCCCCGAACGGGCCCGCGCAGCAGCGGGTGATCCGCCAGGCGCTGGCGCAGGCCGGACTCGCGGCGGCGGACGTCGACGCCGTGGAGGCCCACGGCACCGGCACCACCCTCGGCGACCCGATCGAGGCCCAGGCACTCCTGGCCACCTACGGTCAGGAGCGGGAGGCGGACCGGCCCCTGTGGCTCGGCTCCCTGAAGTCCAACATCGGGCACACACAGGCCGCGGCCGGCGTCGCGGGTGTGATCAAGATGGTGATGGCGATGCGCCACGGGGTCCTGCCCAGGACCCTGCACGTGGACGAGCCGTCTCCGCACGTGGACTGGTCGGCGGGGGACGTGCGCCTGCTGACCGAGGCACAGGAGTGGGCGGAGCGGGACGGCCGTCCGCGCCGCGCGGGCGTCTCCTCCTTCGGCGTCAGCGGCACCAACGCCCACGTCGTCATCGAGCAGCCCGCACTGCACGAGGCCCCGGCCCGGACCGAACCGTCCCCCGGCACGGCCGTCGTCTGGCCGCTGTCGGCCAAGGACCCGGCGGCACTGCGCGCCCAGGCCGGACGCCTGCTCGCCCATCTCACCGCCCACCGGGACCTCCCCCCGCTCGACGTGGCCCTCTCCCTGGCCCCGAAGGCCGCCCTGGAGCTGCGGTCCGCCGTCACCGGAACGGACCGCGAGGAACTGCTCGCCGGGCTGGCGGACCTCGCCGCGGGACGCCCGTCGCCCACTGCGGTCCTGAGGACGGAAGCGGCACCCGGCACGCCCGTGGGCGGCAGCCGCACCGCGTTCCTGTTCTCCGGTCAGGGCAGCCAGCGCCTCGGCATGGGGCGCGAACTGCACGCCGCCTTGCCGGTGTTCGCCGAGGCTTTCGACGCCGTGTGTGCCGCCCTGGATCCGCACCTCGAACTGCATTTGCGGGATGTGGTGTTCGGTGAGGACGCCGAGCTGTTGAACCGTACGGGGTGTGCCCAGCCGGCGCTGTTCGCGGTCGAGGTGGCGTTGTTCCGGCTGGTGGAGTCCTGGGGTGTGCGCCCCGATTTCCTTGCGGGGCATTCGGTCGGGGAGTTCGCGGCGGCGCATGTCGCGGGTGTGCTGTCTCTCGAAGATGCCGCGCAGCTGGTCGCCGCGCGGGGCCGGTTGATGCAGGAACTGCCGTCCGGGGGAGTGATGGTGGCGGTGGAGGCCTCCGAGGGGGAGGTGCGGGAGCTGCTGTCCGGGCTGGAGGACCGGGTGGGGATCGCCGCCGTCAACGGGCCGACGTCCGTGGTGGTTTCGGGTGCGGAAGAGGTCGTGGAGTCGGTCGTGGACCGGCTGTCGGCTCAGGGCCGTAAGACGAAGGCCCTCACCGTCTCCCACGCCTTCCATTCACCGCTGATGGATCCGATGCTGGACGCCTTCCGCGAGGTCGTGGAGTCGGTCTCGTTCGAGGCGCCGTCACTGCCGGTCGTCTCCACGCTCACCGGACGCCTGATCACGGCCGAGGAGTTCGGTTCCGCCGAGTACTGGGTGCGGCACGTCCGCGAGGCCGTCCGTTTCGCCGACGCCGTCGACTGCCTGGCCCTCGAAGGCGTCCGGACCTTCCTGGAGATCGGCCCCGGGGGAGTCCTGACCGCCCTCGCCCAGGACGTGCTGGACGAGCGAGCCCTCACCGTCCCCGTCCTGCGCGCCGACCGCCCCGAGCACCTGGCCGTCACCACCGCCCTGGCCCGGCTCCACGTCCACGGCACCGCCGTCGACTGGGCCGCCGTCCACGCGGGCCGCGGCGGCCGCCGTGCCGACCTGCCCACCTACCCCTTCCAGTACGCGCACTACTGGCTCGACGCCCCGGCCGCCACCGGCGACGTCACCGCCGCCGGACTGGCCGGCGCCGGACACGCCCTGTTCGGGGCGACGGCCCTGCTGCCCGACGGCGCGGGCTGCCTCCTCACCGGGCGCCTGTCCCTCGCGACCCACCCCTGGCTCGCGGACCACGCCGTCTCCGGTGTGACCCTCCTCCCCGGTACCGCCTTCCTGGAGATGGCCGTACGCGCCGGCGACGAACTCGGCTGCGGCCGCGTCGAGGAACTCGCCCTCGCCGCACCCCTGGTCCTGCCCGAGCAGGGCGCGGTCCAGGTCCGGGTGGTCGTCGGAGCGGAGGAAGAGGCATCGGGACGGCGGCCGGTGAAGGTCTACTCCCGTGCCGAAGCCGCCACCGACACCGCCGGGGAGGACGCCTGGACCCGCCACGCGACGGGCTTCCTCACCCCCGACACCCACCAGACCCCGCCGGAGACGGACGGCGCATGGCCCCCGGCGGGTGCCACCGCCGTCGACCTCCACGACTGCTACGGTCGGCTGGCCGACGCCGGCTTCGGCTACGGGCCGGTGTTCCAGGGCCTGCGCGCCGTCTGGCGGGGCACTGAGGGCGACCTGTTCGCCGAGGTCGCGCTGCCCGAAGGAACCCCCGCCGACGGGTTCGCCGTGCACCCCGCGCTCCTCGACGCCGCCCTGCACGCCCTGAGCGTCGGGGAGTTCCTCGACGCCGACCCGGCCGGCCGGCTCCCGTTCGCCTGGAGCGGCGTCAGCGTGTACGGCAGCGGAGCCGCGTCCCTGCGCGTCCGCCTGACCCGGGCCGCGAGCCGGCCGGACGCGGTGGAGCTGCGGATCAGCGACGGCCTCGGACGGCCCGTCGCCTCGGTCGACTCGCTGCTCCTGCGCACGGTGACCCCCGAGCAGCTCGCCGAGGCCGGCGCCACCGCCCACGGCGGCGCCGGGCCGCGGGACGCGCTGTTCCGCGTGGCGTGGGAACGGTGCGAACCGGTCGCCGGACCGGAGGCCGGACCGGAGGCCGCCGTACCGGTCCGGTGCGGGCGCCTCGCGGAGCTGGACGGGAACCCCGTACCCGGGCACGTGGCCGTCACGCTGCCGGACCCGGCGGAGGGGACCGCACCGGCCGCGGCCACGCGCCGGGCCCTGGAACTGCTCCAGGAGTGGCTGGCCGACGACCGCTACGCCGCTTCCCGGCTGGTCGTCGTGACCCGCGGCGCGGTCGACGCGTCACCGGCCGCCACCGGGGCCGCCGCAAGCACCGTGGACCCCGTACAGGCAGCCGTCTGGGGCCTCGTACGCTCGGCCCAGTCCGAGAACCCCGGCCGGTTCCTGCTGGTGGACGCCGACGGCGACGACACCGCGGGCCTGTCGGCCGCCGTGGCCTGCGGGGAACCCCAGGTCGCGGTCCGCGACGGAGCCCTGTTCGTTCCGCGGCTCGTGCGGGCCGGCGACCCCGCCCCGGCCGAGGACGCCCCCGTGTCCTTCCCGGCCGACGGAACCGTGCTGATCACCGGCGCGTCCGGTGCGCTGGGCCGGCTCGTGGCACGCCACCTGGTCACCGAACACGGAGTCCGGCACCTGCTGCTGGCCAGCCGCCGGGGCCAGGACGCGCCCAGCGCACCCGAGTTCGCCGAGGAGCTGCGTGAACTCGGCGCCGAGGCCCGGACGGTGGGCTGCGACGTCGCGGACCGCGCCGAGCTCGCCGCCCTGCTGGCGACCGTGCCCGCCGAGCACCCCCTGACCGCCGTGGTCCACGCGGCCGGTGTGACCGACGACGGCACCGTCGCCGCCCTCACCCCGGAACGCGTCGACCGGGTGTTCCGCCCCAAGGCCGACGCGGCCCTCCACCTGCACGAACTGACCCGCGACGCAGGGCTGTCCGCCTTCGTCCTGTTCTCCTCCGCCGCCGGCACCCTCGGCAGCGCCGGGCAGGCCAACTACAGTGCCGCGAACTCCTACCTCGACGCCCTGGCGGCGTCCCGCCGGGCCGAAGGACTGCCCGCCGTGTCGCTCGCCTGGGGCCTGTGGGCCCAGAGCAGCACCCTCACGGACGGACTGGCCGCCGCCGACCGGCACAGGATCAGCCGTTCCGGCCTGATCGCCCTGGAGGCGGCCGAGGGCCTGGCGCTCTTCGACGCCGCCTGCCGTTCCGAACGGCCCGTACTGGTCCCCGTCCGCCTGGACACCGGGGCACTGCACGCCCAGGCCCGCGCGGGCGCCCTGCCGCCACTGCTGCGGAAGCTCGTCCGCACCTCCGTACGGCGCAGCCTCGACGGCGCCCCGCAGACGGCGCCCGGTCAGAGCCCGCTGGCCGGCCGGCTCGCCGCCCTGCCGCAGGACGAGCGGTACACATCCGTCCTCGACCTGGTCCGCACCCAGGTGGCGGCGGTCCTCGGCCATGCGTCCGCCCGGTCCGTCGCGGTGGACCGGCAGTTCAGGGACCTCGGGTTCGACTCGCTGACCGCCGTCGAACTGCGCAACACCCTCAACACCGCCACCGGTCTGCGACTGCCCGCGACCCTCGTCTTCGACCACCCCACCCCCGACGCGCTGACCCGCCTGCTCCTTACCGAACTCCTCGGCGGCGACAGCGGCACCACCAACACCGCCGCGTCCGCCGTGGCCGGTCAGGTCGTGGCGGCCGACGATCCGATCGCGATCGTGGGGATGAGCTGCCGTTATCCGGGTGGGGTGCGTTCTCCGGAGGATCTGTGGCGGCTGGTCGCGGAGGGCGGTGACGCCGTCGGTGGTTTCCCGTCCGACCGGGGCTGGGCGCTGGACGGGCTGTTCCATCCGGATCCGGATCACTCCGGTACGAGTTATGCGCGGGAGGGTGGATTCCTTTACGAGGCGGCCGAGTTCGACGCCGGTTTCTTCGGGATCTCGCCGCGTGAGGCCCTGGCGATGGATCCGCAGCAGCGGCTGCTGCTGGAGACCTCGTGGGAGGTGTTCGAGCGGGCCGGGATCGATCCGGCGACCCTGCGCGGTTCCCGTACGGGCGTCTTCGCCGGAGTCATGTACCACGACTACGGCTCGCAACTCGGTGGGACCGTACCCGAGGGCCTCGAAGGACACCTCGGCATGGGCACCTCCGGCAGCGTGGCCTCGGGCCGGCTCTCGTACACCTTCGGCCTCGAAGGCCCCGCGGTGACGGTGGACACGGCGTGCTCCTCGTCGCTGGTCGCCCTGCACCTGGCGGCGCAGGCCCTGCGCCAGGGCGAATGCTCCATGGCCCTGGTCGGCGGCGTCACCGTCATGGCGACCCCGAACACCTTCGTCGAGTTCAGCCGCCAGCGCGGCCTGGCCGCCGACGGCCGCTGCAAGGCGTTCTCCGCCGACGCCGACGGCACCGGCTGGGCCGAAGGGGCCGGCATGCTCCTCGTCGAGCGGCTCTCCGACGCCCGCCGCAACGGCCACCGGGTGCTCGCGGTGGTCCGCGGATCGGCGGTGAACCAGGACGGTGCGTCCAACGGTCTGACCGCCCCGAACGGGCCCGCGCAGCAGCGGGTGATCCGCCAGGCGCTGGCGCAGGCCGGACTCGCGGCGGCGGACGTCGACGCCGTGGAGGCCCACGGCACCGGCACCACCCTCGGCGACCCGATCGAGGCCCAGGCGCTCCTGGCCACCTACGGTCAGGAGCGGGAGGCGGACCGGCCGCTGTGGCTGGGCTCCCTGAAGTCCAACATCGGGCACACGCAGGCCGCGGCTGGCGTCGCGGGTGTGATCAAGATGGTGATGGCGATGCGCCACGGGGTCCTGCCCAGGACCCTGCACGCCGACAAGCCGTCCCCCCACGTGGACTGGTCGACCGGAACGGTACGGCTGCTGACGGAGGCCCGCGCATGGGCCGGGGACGGTGGCCGTCCGCGCCGCGCGGGCGTCTCCTCCTTCGGCGTCAGCGGCACCAACGCCCACGTCGTACTGGAACACGCACCCGGAGCGGAACCCGAACCGTCCGCCTCCGACACCTCCGTCGAGCCCGGGGCCGTCGCCTGGGTGCTGTCGGCCAAGGGCGAGACCTCCCTGCGCGCCCAGGCGCGGCGCCTCGCGACCCACGTCACCGAGCACCCGCACCTCGGGCTCGCCGACATCGGACGCTCGCTCGCCGTGTCGCGTGCCGCGATGGCACGGCGTGCCGCCGCCGTGGGCACGGACCGCGCGGAACTGCTGGCGGCCCTGGAGGCCATCGCCACGGGCCGGCAGGCGGCCGGTGCCGTACGGGGCGAAGCCGAGCCCGGCGGACCCGCCGACGGGAGCAGGACCGCGTTCCTGTTCTCCGGGCAGGGCAGCCAGCGCCTGGGCATGGGGCGCGAACTGCACGCCGCCTTCCCGGTGTTCGCCGAAGCCTTCGACGCCGCCTGCGCGGCCCTGCACCCCTGCCTCGAACTGCCGCTGCGGGACGTGGTGTTCGGTGAGGACGCCGAGCTGCTGAACCGTACGGAATACACCCAGCCGGCGCTGTTCGCCGTCGAGGTGGCCCTCTTCCGGCTGGTGGAGTCCTGGGGCGTGCGCCCCGACTTCCTCGCCGGGCACTCCGTCGGGGAGTTCGCGGCGGCGCATGTCGCGGGTGTGCTGTCCCTCGAAGACGCCGCGCAGCTGGTCGCCGCGCGCGGCCGGCTGATGCAGGAACTGCCGTCCGGTGGAGTGATGGTGGCGGTGGAGGCCTCCGAGGCGGAGGTGCGGGAGCTGCTGTCCGGGCTGGAGGACCGGGTGGGGATCGCCGCCGTCAACGGTGCTACCTCCGTGGTCCTTTCGGGATCCGGGGACGCGGTGTCCGCCGTGGTGGACCGGCTGTCGGATCAGGGCCGTAAGACGAAGGCCCTCGCCGTCTCCCACGCCTTCCATTCGCCGCTGATGGATCCGATGCTGGACGCCTTCCGCCAGGTCGTGGAGTCGGTGTCGTTCGCGGCGCCGTCGCTGCCGGTGGTCTCCACGCTCACCGGGCGCGTTGTCACGGCCGAGGAGTTCGGCTCCGCCGAGTACTGGGTGCGGCACGTCCGCGAGGCCGTCCGTTTCGCCGACGCCGTCACCACCCTCGCCGCCGAGGACGTGCGGACCTTCCTGGAGATCGGCCCCGGCGGGATCCTGACCGCCCTCGCCCAGGAGGTGCTCGACGAGCGGGCGGTGGCCGTCGCGCTGCTGCGCGCCGACCGCGCCGAGGAACTCGCCGTCACCACCGCCCTCGCCCGCCTCCACGTCCACGGCACCCCCGTCGACTGGGCCGCCGTCCACACCGGGCCGGCCCGCCACCCCGTCGACCTGCCCACCTACGCCTTCCACCACCGGCGCTACTGGCTCGCCCCGGCCGCACCCGCCGGCGACGTGGCCGCCGCCGGGCTCGTGGACGCCGCACACCCCTTCCTGGGGGCCGCCGTACCCCTCGCCGACGGCCAGGGAGCCCTGCTGACCGGCAGGCTGTCCCCGGCCACGCACCCCTGGCTCGCCGACCACACCGTGATGGACAGCGTCCTGCTGCCCGGCACCGCCCTGGTCGACCTGGCACTGCGCGCCGCCGACGAGGTGCGCTGCGACCGCGTGGACGAACTCACCCTCGGCGCCCCCCTCGTGCTCCGCGAGGACGCTGCCGTGCAACTCCAGGTCGTCGTCGGCGCGCCCGACGCCACCGGGCACCGTACGGTCGACGTCTACTCCCGGCCCGAGACCGCCGACCCCGCCGAGCCGTGGACCCGCCACGCGACCGGCGTGGTGTCCGTGGCCGCGCACGGACCGCAGGAGCCGACCCCAGACCTCTCCGCATGGCCGGCCCCCGGCGCCGACCCCCTCGACACCGGCGGCGCCTACGAGCGGCTGGCCGGCCTCGGCTTCGGCTACGGCCCGGTGTTCCAGGGCCTCCACGGCCTGTGGCGGCGCGGCGACGAGGTGTTCGCCGAGGTGGCGCTGCCCGAGGACACCGGGGTCACCGGCTTCGGCGTCCACCCGGCGCTGCTGGACGCGGCCCTCCACGCGATCGGCCTCGGCGGCCTGCTGCCCGATGCCGGACGGGGCCGGATCCCGTTCGCCTGGAACGGGGTGAGCGTCCACGCCACCGGCGCCCGCTCCCTGCGGGTCAGGATCGTCCCGGCCGGCGCCGACGCGGTGGCCCTGCTGGCCACCGACGAGACCGGCCGGCCCGTGGTCCGCGTCGACTCCCTGGTGCTGCGCCCCGTCTCGGCGGAGCAGCTGGCCGAGGCCGGACGGGCCCACGGGCGGCAGGACTCGCTCTACCGGCTCGACTGGACCCCCCTTCCCCTCACCCCGGAGGAGCACGTGGACCGTCCGAACGGGCCGTGGACCCTCGTCGGCGGCGACGACGGGCTGCGCACGGCGCTGGAGGACTCCGGCACGGACGTCACCTTCCGCTCCGACCCGGCGGACCCGGCCGACACGGAGGACACGCCGGCGCCCGCCGTCCTCCTCGCGGCCGTCGACGTCCACCCGGACCGCGACCACCCCGTCGCCCACGTCCACGCGACGGCCCACCGCGCCCTGGAACTGCTCCAGCGCTGGCTCGCCGACGACCGGAACACCGGCTCCCGGTTGGCCGTCCTGACCGCCAACGCCGTCGCCGCCAAGGGCCGCGGCACGGAGGACGGGGACAAGGAGGTGGACCCGGCGCAGGCCGCGGTCTGGGGCCTGGTGCGCTCGGCCCAGTCGGAGAACCCGGGCCGCTTCGTCCTGGTCGACCTCGACCGCGATCCGGCGTCCGTACGCGCCCTGCCCGCCCTGCTGGCCACGGGGGAGGAGCAGTTCGCCGTACGCGGCGGAACGGTCCTCGTCCCCCGGCTGGCACGCACCGAGCCCCCGCTCCTCCCCGGCGAGGCCGGACCGGCGTTCACGGCCGGCGGCACGGTCCTGGTCACGGGAGCCTCCGGGCTGCTGGGCCGGCACGTCGCCCGGCACCTGGTGACCCGGCACGGCGTACGCGACCTGCTGCTCGTCAGCCGCCGGGGCGGCGCGGCCGAGGGCATGGACACACTGGAAGCCGAACTCGCCGCGCTGGGGGCCCGCGTCACGGTGACCGCCTGCGACGTGGCCGACCGGGAAGCCCTCTCCCGGGTCCTCGCCGCGATACCCGAGCGGCACCCCCTGGCCGGTGTGGTGCACGTGGCCGGTGTGACCGACGACGGGATCCTCACCGGCCTCACGGCGGAGCGGATCGACCGCGTCTTCCGCCCCAAGGTGGACGCCGCCCTGCACCTGGACGAACTCACCCGCGACATGGAACTCTCGGCCTTCGTCCTGTTCTCCTCCGCCGCCGGGGTCTTCGGCGCGGCGGGCCAGGCCAACTACGCCGCCGCCAACGCCTTCCTGGACGCCCTCGCCCGCCAGCGCCGCGCCGCCGGCCGGCCGGCCGTGTCCCTGGCCTGGGGACTGTGGGGCGAAAGCAGCGGCATCACGGGTGAGTTGACGGACGCCGACCGGAGTCGGATGTCCCGCAGCGGCGTCCTGCCCCTGGGCACCGAGGAGGCCCTCGGCCTCTTCGACGCCGCGACGGCGCACCCGCACAGCGCGGTCGTCCCGGTTCGCCTGAACCAGGCGGAGCTGCGCCGGCAGGCCGCGGCCGGCACCCTGCCGGCCCTGCTCACCTCCCTCGTCCGGATCCCGGCCCGGCGCTCCACAGCCGCCGGCGGAGCGGACACGGCCGCCTCCGGGCGGTCCGGCGCCGCCGGAGGGGACCTGACGGCCCGGCTGGCCGGCCTCTCCGCCACCGAACGGCAGACCCTGCTGCTCGACCTGGTGTGCGAGCACGTCGCCGCGGTGCTGGGACTCGCCTCGCCCCGGGCGGTCCGGCCCGGGCAGGCGCTGCGCGACCTCGGGTTCGACTCGCTGACCGCCGTCGAGCTGCGCAACCGGCTGGGCGAGGACACGGGGCTGCGGCTGCCGCCCTCGCTCGTCTTCGACTACCCGACCCCTGCCGAACTCGCCGACCACCTCGGGACCGCGGCCGCACCGGCCGCCCGGGACGTCACCGGCCTGCTCGCCGAACTCGACCGGATCGAGACGGAGTTGCAGGGCACGGCATCGGCCGGCACGGACCTCCGCGACACGGTCACCGCGCACCTGCGCCACCTGCTGGACCGGTGGACCGCGCCCGCGGGCCCGGCGGAGCCGGACGCGGCCGGTGTCGCGGACGGCCTCCACACCGCCACCGACGACGAGATGTTCGACTTCATCGGCAAGGAATTCGGGATCTCCTGAACCGGACCGGGTGCGGGGCCACCACGCCCCGCACCCGGCACCCCCCTCCCGCCGGACTCCGGCCCCTCGACCGCACAGGCCCCACGGCCCCCGGCCCGCACGGGCTCGATGCAAAAGGTGACCCCAGTGACTGACCTCCAGGCGAAGAACAACGAGGAAAAGCTCCGCTACTTCCTCAAGCGGGTATCGGCGGACCTCCACGAGGCCCGCGAGCGGCTGCGGGACCTCGACGCGGCCCGGCACGAGCCGATCGCCATCGTCGCGACGAGCTGCCGCTTCCCCGGCGGGATCACCACCCCCGAGGAGCTCTGGCGGTTCCTGGCGGACGGCGGGGACGCCATCGCGGAGTTCCCCGCGGACCGGGGCTGGGACCTGGAAGCGCTCTACGACCCCGACCCGGAGTCGCGCGGCACCAGCCACGTCCGGGCGGGCGGGTTCCTCGACGGCACCGGCCTCTTCGACGCCGGCCTCTTCGACATCTCGCCCCGCGAGGCCCTCACCATGGACCCCCAGCAGCGGCTCCTGCTGGAATCCTGCTGGGAGACCTTCGAACGGGCCGGCATCGATCCCACCTCCCTCAAGGGCAGCCGGACCGGCGTGTTCACCGGCGTGATGTACCACGACCACAACGCCCTGCTCCAGCGGGCCGTGGAGGACGTCGACGGCTACATCGGCACCGGCAGCGCCGCCAGCGTGGTCTCCGGCCGCGTGGCCTACACCTTCGGCCTCGAAGGCCCTGCCGTCACCGTCGACACCGCCTGCTCCTCCTCCCTCGTCGCCCTGCACCTGGCCGTCCAGGCCCTGCGCCAGGGCGAATGCGACCTGGCCCTCGCCGGCGGCGTCACCACCATGCTCACCCCCACCTCCTTCGTGGACTTCAGCCGGCAGCGCGGCCTGGCCGCCGACGGCCGCTGCAAGCCCTTCGCGGCCGCCGCCGACGGCACCGGCTGGAGCGAGGGCCTCGGCATGCTGCTCGTCGAACGGCTCTCCGACGCCGTCCGGCTCGGCCACCCCGTCCTGGCCGTGGTCCGCGGCTCCGCCGTCAACCAGGACGGCGCCTCCAACGGCCTCACCGCCCCCAACGGCCCCGCCCAGCAACGGGTCATCCGCCAGGCCCTCGCCGACGCCCGGCTGAACCCCGCCGACGTGGACGCCGTCGAGGCCCACGGCACCGGCACCACCCTCGGCGACCCGATCGAGGCCCAGGCCCTCCTCGCCACGTACGGACAGGGGCGCCCCGCCGGGCGGCCCCTGTGGCTGGGCTCGCTGAAGTCCAACATCGGGCACACCCAGGCCGCCGCCGGCGTCGGCGGAGTGATCAAAATGGTCGAGGCGCTGCGCCACGGCCTGCTCCCCAGGACCCTCCACGTCGACGCCCCGTCCCCGCACGTCGACTGGTCCTCCGGCGCGGTACGGCTGCTCACGGAGCCCGTCCCGTGGGCGGAGGGCGAACGGCCCCGCAGGGCGGCCGTCTCCTCCTTCGGGTTCAGCGGCACCAACGCCCACGTCGTCCTGGAGGAACCCCCGCACCCGGAACCTCACCCCGAACGGGAGCCCGTGCAGGGCCCGGACGCGGTCCCGGCCGCCCGGACCGGATACACGCCCGTCCTGCTGTCCGGGAAGACCGAGGCCGCCCTGCGCGCGCAGGCCGCCCGCCTCCTGCGCCACACCGCCGACCACCCCGGAGGGTCCCTGGCCGACGTCGGCCTCTCCACCGCGACGACCCGGGCCGCCCTGGACCACCGCGCCGCGATCGTCGCCCGCGACCCCGAAGGACTGCGCCGGGCCCTTGACCTGCTGGCCCGCGGCGAGACCCCCGCCGACACCCCGGACGGCAGCACGGCCACGGGCGTGGTCCTGCCCCGGGACCGGACCGCGTTCCTGTTCTCCGGCCAGGGCAGCCAGCGCCCGTCCATGGGACGCGAACTGCACGCCGCCCACCCGGTGTTCGCCGAAGCCTTCGACGCCGTCTGCGCCGCCCTGGACCCGCACCTCGAACGCCCCGTGAAGGAGACGGTGTTCGCCGCGGACGCCGCCCTGCTGGAGCGGACGGGCCACGCGCAGCCTGCCCTGTTCGCCCTCCAGGTCGCGCTGTTCCGGCTGCTGGAGTCCTGGGGCGTGCGCCCCGACCTGCTGGCCGGCCACTCGGTGGGCGAGTTCGCGGCCGCCCACGTCGCCGGGGTGTTCTCCCTCGATGACGCGGCCCGCCTGGTGGCCGCCCGCGCCCGGCTCATGCAGGCCCTGCCCGCCGGGGGAGTGATGACCGCCGTCGAGGCCTCCGAGGAGGAGGTGCGGGAACTGCTCGCCGGCCACGAGGACCAGGCCGGCATCGCCGCCGTCAACGGACCCCGGTCCGTGGTCGTCTCGGGCACCGCCGCGGCCGTGGCCGCCGTCACCGGACGGCTGTCCGCCCAGGGCCGCAAGGTCAAGGAGCTGCCCGTCTCCCACGCCTTCCACTCCCCGCTCATGGAGCCCGTGCTGGCCGAGTTCGAGCGGGCCTTCGAAGGCGTCTCCTTCGCCGCGCCGTTCCTGCCCGTCGTCTCCACCCTCACCGGCCGGCCCCTGCCCGCCGAGGAGTGGTGCTCCGCCCGGTACTGGGTGCGGCACGTCCGCGAGACGGTACGGTTCGCCGACGCGGTCCGATCCCTCGCCGCCGAAGGCGCCGGCACCTTCCTGGAGATCGGCCCCGGCGGCGTCCTGACCGCCCTGGCCGCCGACCTCCTCGACGAGCGGGCGGTCACGGTCCCCGCCCTGCGCCCCGGCCGGCCCGAGGACCTTGCCGTCACCGCCGCCGTCGCCCGCCTCCACGTCCACGGCACCCCCGTCGACTGGGAAGGGGTCTTCGCCGGCCGCGGCGCCCGCCGCGCCGACCTGCCCACGTACGCCTTCCAGCGCGAGGAGTACCGGCTCGCTACCCGGCCCGCCACCGGCGACCTCTCCGGCACCGGCCTCCGGCCCGCCGACCACCCCCTCCTCGGCGCCGTCGTCACCCCGGCCGACGGCGGGGGCGTCCTCCTGACCGGCCGCGCCTCGCTCACCACGCACCCCTGGCTCGCCGACCACCGCGTACTCGGCACCCCCCTCCTGCCGGGCACCGCCCTGGTCGACCTGGCCGTCCGCGCCGGCGACCAGGTCGGCTGCGGCCGCATCGGGCACCTCACCCTGGAGGCCCCGCTCGTCCTGCCCCCGCACACCGGCGTCCGGCTCCAGGCCGTCGTCGACGCCGCCGACGCCCACGGCCGGCGCGGCATACACCTCTACTCCCAGCCGGACGAGGCCCTCGCCGCCGACACCTGGACCCGCCACGCCTCCGGACTGCTGGACGCCGATCCCGCCCCCCTCCCGGACACCACCGCACTCACCGCCTGGCCCCCGGCCGACGCCGAACCGGCCGACCCCACGGCCCTCTACGACCGCCTGGCCGGCCTCGGCCTGGACTACGGGCCCCTGTTCCGCGGGGTCCGCGCCGGCTGGCGGCGGGGCGCCGAACTCTTCGCCGAGATCGCCCTGCCCGACGGGACCGACACCACCGGATTCGGCCTGCACCCCGCCCTCTTCGACGCCGCCCTCCACACCGCGGGCCTCGCCGGCGACGGCCCGCACGACGGGCCCCGCATCCCCTTCGAATGGCACGGCGTCACCCTGCACGCGACCGGCGCCACCACGCTCAGGCTGCGCCTGGCCCCCGCACCCGACACCGACGGCGCCGTCACCCTGCTCCTCGCCGACGGCACGGGCCGGCCCGTGCTCAGCGTGGACTCCCTCGCGCTGCGCCCCGTGACCCCCGAACAGCTGGCCGCGGCGGCCGACACCGGCGGCGCCGGGCTGTTCCGGCCGCTGTGGACCCCCGTGACGCCGGCCGCCGCCGAGCAGGCCGTACCCGCCCCGTCCGACTCGCTGACCGCCCTGCGCGCCGAGGACGCCCCGGTCCCGGACACGGTGGCGGTCACGGTCGCGGTACCGGCCGAGGGGGACACCCCGGGGGCGGACGCCGACCGGCCCGCCGCGGCCGCGCACACCGCACTCGCCCTCGTCCAGGAATGGCTCGCGGACGCCCGCTTCGCCGCCTCCCGGCTGCTGGTCCTCACCCGGGGCGCCGTCGCCACCGGCCCGGCCGAGGGCGCCGACCCGGCACAGGCCGCCGTCTGGGGCCTGGTGCGCTCGGCGCAGTCGGAAAACCCCGGCCGCTTCCTCCTCCTCGACACCGCCGACGCCCCCGACACCGTGGACCCCGCCCTGCTCGCCGCCGCTGCCGCCACCGGCGAACCGGAACTGGCGCTGCGCGGCGCCGCCCTGCTCGCACCCCGGCTGGAACGCGCCGACCCGCCGGCGGCCGGCCGGGACACCGGCGCGGACACCGGCCCCGCCCCGGCCCTCCCGCCGCACGGCACCGTCCTGGTGACCGGCGCCTCCGGCACCCTCGGCCGCCTGGTCGCGCGCCACCTCGTCACCCGGCACGGCGTCCGCCGGCTGCTGCTCCTCAGCCGCCGCGGCCCGGACGCGGAAGGCGCCCGGGAGTTCGCCGACGAACTCGCCGCCCAGGGCGCCGTGGTGGACACCGCGGCCTGCGACGTGGCCGACCGTCAGGCGCTCGCCGCCCGGCTGGCGGCGCTCCCCGCCGCACACCCCCTGACGGCAGTCGTGCACGCGGCGGGCGTCACCGACGACGGCGTCATACCGGCCCTCACCCCCGAGCGGATCCGGCGCGTGTTCGCCCCCAAGGTGACGGGCGCACTCCACCTGCACGACCTCACCCGCGACCTGGACCTCTCCGCCTTCGTCCTGTTCTCCTCGGCCGCCGGGGTCTTCGGCAACCCCGGCCAGGGCAACTACGCCGCCGCCAACGCCGCCCTGGACGCCCTCGCCCGGCAGCGCCGCGCCGCCGGCCTGCCCGGAACCTCCCTGGCCTGGGGCCTGTGGGCCCGCAGCAGCACCCTCACGGCCGCCCTCGCCGAAGCCGACCAGCGCCGCATCGGCCGCTCCGGACTCCTCGCCCTGGACACGGACGAGGGCCTCGGACTCCTCGACCGCGCCCTGGGCTCCGCCGAACCCCTGCTCGTGCCCGTCCGCTGGGACCTCCCGGTCCTGCGCGAGCAAGCCCGCGCCGGCACCCTGCCCGCCCTGCTGCGGGACCTGGTCCCCGCCCCCGTGCGCCGGAGCGGGGCCGCCACGGCCGGAGCACCCGACGGCGTCCGCGAGGCACTGGCGGAGCGGCTGGGCGCGCTGCCCGAGACGGGCCGGACCGCCCTGCTGGCCGACCTCGTCCGGACGCACGCCGCGGCCGTCCTGGGCCACGGCCGCCCCGAAGCCGTCCAGGCGGGCCAGGCCTTCCGGGAACTGGGCTTCGACTCGCTGACCGCCGTCGAACTGCGCAACCGCCTCGCCGCGGCGACCGGCGTACGCCTCCAGGCCGGCCTGGTCTTCGACCACCCCACCCCCGACGCCCTCGCCCGCCACCTGCTGCACCGGCTCACGGACACCCCCCGCCCGGCGGCGGCCACCCGCCCGTCCGCCCCCGCCGGGGCCGCCACGGACGAACCCGTCGCCATCGTCGCCATGGGCTGCCGCTACCCCGGCGGCGTACGCTCCCCGCAGGACCTGTGGCGGCTGCTCACCGAGGGCACCGACGCCATCGACGGCTTCCCCGAAGACCGGGGCTGGGACCTCGACCTGCTCTCCGCGAGCGACGGCGCCACCGGCTCCAGCAGCACCCTCCGCGGCGGATTCCTCCACGACGCCGGCGACTTCGACGCCGCCTTCTTCGGGATCTCCCCCCGCGAAGCCCTCGCCATGGACCCCCAGCAGCGGCTCCTGCTGGAAACCTCCTGGGAGGCCTTCGAACGCGCCGGCATCGACCCCGCCACCCTGCGCGGCTCCCGGACCGGCGTGTTCACCGGCGTCATGTACCACGACTACGCCTCCTCCCTCCAGACGGTCCCCGAAGGGGTGGAGGGCTTCCTCGGCACCGGCAACTCCGGCAGCGTCATCTCGGGCCGGCTCTCCTACACCTTTGGCCTCGAAGGCCCCGCGGTGACCGTCGACACCGCCTGCTCCTCCTCCCTCGTCGCCCTGCACCTGGCCGTCCAAGCCCTGCGCCAGGGCGAATGCGACCTCGCCCTCGCGGGCGGCGTGACCGTGATGGCCGGACCCGGCGCCTTCGTCGAGTTCAGCCGGCAGGGCGGACTGGCCGCCGACGGCCGCTGCAAGGCCTTCGCCGCCGACGCGGACGGCACGGGCTGGGCGGAGGGCGTGGGCGTGCTCCTGGTGGAACGGCTCTCGGACGCCGTGCGGGCCGGGCACCCGGTCCTGGCGGTGGTCCGGGGCAGCGCCGTCAACCAGGACGGCGCCTCCAACGGGCTCACCGCCCCCAACGGCCCCGCACAGGAACGCGTCATCGCACAGGCCCTGGCGAACGCCGGACTCGCGGCGACGGACGTGGACGCGGTCGAGGCGCACGGCACGGGCACCCGGCTGGGCGACCCCATCGAGGCGCAAGCCCTCCTCGCCGCCTACGGTCAAGGCCGGCCGCAGGAGCGCCCGTTGTGGCTGGGCTCGCTGAAGTCCAACATCGGCCACACCCAGGCGGCGGCCGGGGTCGGCGGGATCATCAAGATGGTCGAGGCCCTGCGCCACGGCGTCCTGCCCAGGACCCTGCACGCCGAGGAGCCCTCCCCGCATATCGACTGGACCTCCGGCGCCGTCCGGCTCCTCACCGAACCCGTGGAATGGACGCGGGGGCCACGGCCCCGGAGGGCTGCCGTCTCCTCGTTCGGCTTCAGCGGCACCAACGCCCACGTCGTGCTGGAGCAGGCCCCGCAGCCGGCCGCCACCGAGGCCCCCGCGGCCCCCTTCACGGCACCGTGGCTCCTCTCCGCCAAGAGCCCGGAAGCCCTGCGCGCGCAGGCCCGAGGCCTCCTGCCGTACGCCCAGGACCCGGACCGGCAGGCGGCGGACGTGGCCTACTCCCTGGCCACGGGACGCGCCGCCCTGGAACAACGCGCGGCCGTGCTCGCCCAGGACCCGGCCGGGCGGCTGGAGGCCCTCACCGCCCTGGCGGAAGACACCCCCTCGCGCGCGGTGGTACGCGCCACGACCGCGCCCGGGAGCGGGAAGCGCGCCTTCCTGTTCTCCGGGCAGGGCAGCCAGCGCCTGGGTATGGGGCGTGAACTGCACGCCTCGTTCCCGGTGTTCGCCGAAGCCTTCGACGCCGCCTGTGCGGCCCTGGATCCGCACCTCGAACTGCCTTTGCGGGACGTGGTGTTCGGTGAGGACGTCGAGATGTTGAACCGGACGGGATTCACGCAGCCGGCGTTGTTCGCGGTGGAGGTGGCCCTGTTCCGGTTGGTGGAGTCGTGGGGTGTGCGCCCGGACTTCGTGGCGGGGCATTCGGTCGGGGAGTTCGCGGCGGCGCATGTCGCGGGTGTGTTGTCGCTGGATGATGCGGCGCGGTTGGTCGCGGCGCGGGGCCGGCTGATGCAGGCCCTTCCCTCCGGCGGGGTGATGGTGGCGGTGGAGGCCTCGGAGGAGGAGGTGGGAGCCCTGCTGCCGGGGTTCGAGGAGCGTGTGGGCATCGCCGCCGTCAACGGGCCGGCCTCGGTGGTGCTTTCGGGTGCCGGGGACGCGGTGGCGGTGCTGGCGGGGAAGCTCGCGGCGGAGGGCCGCAAGACCAAGGCCCTCACCGTCTCCCACGCCTTCCACTCCCCGCTCATGGAACCGATGCTCGACGACTTCCGCGAGGTCGCGGAGTCGGTCTCCTTCGGGGTCCCGTCCCTGCCGGTCGTCTCGACGCTGACCGGCCGCCTGGTAACCGCCGAGGAGTTCGGTTCGGCCGACTACTGGGTGCGGCACGTCCGCGAGGCCGTCCGTTTCGCCGACGCCGTCACCTCCCTGGCCGCGGAAGGCGTGCGCACCTTCCTGGAGATCGGACCCGGCGGGATCCTGACCGCCCTCGCCCAGGAAGCCGCGGAGCTCCTGGACCAGGACGCGGTGGCCGTGGCACTCCTGCGCGCCGACCGTGCCGAGGAGGCGGCCGTCTCCGCCGCCCTCGCCGCGCTCCACGTCCACGGCACCCCCGTGGACTGGGAGGCCGTGTTCGCCGGACGCGGTGCCCGCCGCGTCGAGCTGCCCACGTATCCCTTCCAGCGCACCCGCTACTGGCTGGCGCCGGCCCCCGCCCCCGGTGACGTCAGCGCCGCCGGTCTGGCCGAGGCGGACCACCGCCTGCTGGGCGCCGCCGTCCCGCTCGCCGACGGCGAAGGGCTCGTCCTCACCGGCCGGCTCTCGCTCGCCACCCACCCGTGGCTCACCGACCACGTCGTGCTGGGTACCGTCCTCGTCCCCGGCACCGCCTTCGTGGACCTGGCGCTGCACGCCGCCCGCGCCGAGGGTGTCGGCTGCGACCGGCTGGACGAACTGACCCTCGGCGCACCGCTCGCCCTGCCCGAGGACGGGGCCGTCCGGATCCAGGTCCGCGTCGCGGCCCCCGACGCCGACGGCCGCCGGACGCTGGAGATCCACTCGCGCCCGCAGGACGTGCCCGCCGACGAGCCGTGGACGCGCCACGCGGCCGGCACGCTGTCCGCCGCCGCCACCCCCGGCGAGGGGGCCGCCCTGGCCGCCTGGCCCCCGCCGCAGGCCGTCCCCGCCGGGTCCCCCGACATCCTGTACGAGCGGATGGCGGGCCTGGGGCTCGACTACGGCCCGCTGTTCCGCGGCGTACGCGCCGCGTGGAGCGGGGACGGGGAGGTCTTCGCCGAGCTGGAACTCCCCGACGGGACCGACGTCACCGGCTTCGGCCTGCACCCGGCCCTGCTGGACGCGGCCCTGCACGCGGTCGCCTTCGACGACACCCTGCTCGGCACCGACGCCGACGCGGACGCCGATGCGGACGGCGACGCGGACGGCGGCACCGGGCGGGCGCGGGTCCCCTTCTCCTGGACCGGGGTCACCCTTCCCGCCGCCACCCCCTCCGCGGGACCGACCGCCCTCCGGGTCCGGCTGGCCCCCGCGGGCCCGGACGCCGTGTCCCTGCTGGCCGCCGACACCAGCGGCCGCACCGTGGCCCGCGTGGACTCCCTGGTCCTGCGGCCGGTCTCGGCCGAGCAGCTCGCCGCCGCGCGGGCCGGACGCCTCCAGGACGTGCTGTTCCGCGTCGAGTGGACCGAGGCGCCCCCGGCTCCGTCCGCGCCGCCGGCCGCCGCCCACGTGGTGCTGCTGGAGGCGGAGCTCCCGGACCGTCCGGCCGAGGCACACGCCGCCGTGCGGTACGCCACCGCCCGGGCCCTGGCCCTCGTACAGCAGTGGCTGGCGGCGGCCGAGGCGGGGGAGGAGGACCCGCGGCCGCTGGTCCTCGTCACCCGCAACGCGGTCCGCACGGGCGACGGGGACACGGCCGGGCCGGACCCGGCGCAGGCCGCCGTGTGGGGTCTGGTCCGGTCCGTCCAGTCCGAACACCCCGGCCGCTTCGTCCTCGTGGACGTCGACGGGGACGCAGACGGGGACGTCCGGCCCGAACCCGAGCAGGACTCGACGGCCCCCGCCCGGCTGGCGGCGGCGCTGGCCACCGGAGAGCCGCAGTGCGCCGTCAGGGAGGAACGGGTGCTCGTGCCGCGGCTGGCGCGCACGCCCGCCCCCGCACCCACGACGGACACCGCCCGCCCGGTACCGGACCCGGCCGGAACGGTCCTGGTGACCGGGGCGACGGGCGCCCTGGGCCGGCTGGTGGCCCGGCACCTGGTGACCACGCACGGCGTACGCCACCTCCTGCTGACCAGCCGCCGCGGGCCCGACGCCGAGGGCGCGTCCGCCTTCGCCGCCGAACTGGGCGCCCTGGGCGCCGAGGTGACCCTGGCGGCCTGCGACGCGGCCGACCGCAGCGCGCTCGCCGCCCTGCTCGACGGGATCCCCGCCGCCCACCCGCTGACCGCCGTGGTGCACGCGGCCGGCGTGCTCGACGACGCCCTCGTCGGCTCGCTCACCGCCGAACGGCTGGACCGCGTCCTCGGGCCCAAGACGGACGCGGCGTTCCACCTGCACGAACTGACCCGGGACCGGGACCTCTCGGCCTTCGTCCTGTTCTCCTCGCTCGCCGGCACCCTCGGCACCGCCGGGCAGGCCAACTACGCCGCCGCCAACGCCGGCCTGGACGCCCTCGCCCAGACGCGCCGGGCGGCGGGACTGCCGGCCGTCTCGCTGGCGTGGGGACCCTGGGCGGACGCCGCGGGCCCGCACGGAATGCTGGACGCGGCCGGCGCGGGCGCACTCGCCCGGATGGCCCGCGCGGGCGTGTCACCGCTCGCCCCGCAGGAGGGCCTCGCCCTCTTCGACGCGGCGATCGCGGCGGCCGCGGCGACCAGCACGGCCGCCGGCGCGGAGGCCGTACTGCTGCCCGTACGCCTGAACCCGGCCGCCCTGGGCCGCCGCGCCGGCACTCAGCCGGTACCCGCCCTGCTCCGCGGACTCGTACGGGTCGCCGCCCACCCGGCGGCGACCCCCGCGACCGGCACCGCGGCACTGGCCGCCCAGCTGGCCGGGGCCTCCGACGAGAAGCGCCGGCGGATCCTCCTCGGGCTCGTCCGGGCCCAGGTCGCCGCCGTGCTGGGGCACACCTCCGCCGAGGCCGTCGGCGCCGCGCAGGCCTTCCGTGACCTCGGCTTCGACTCGCTGACCGCCGTGGAACTGCGCAACCACCTGGGCGCGGCCACCGGGCTGCGGCTCCCGGCGAGCCTGCTGTTCGACCACCCCACCCCGGCCGCCCTCGCCGACCACCTCGCCGGCGCCCTGCCCGCCGGTGGTCCCGGCGCCGACGCCGCGGCCCCCTCGCTGCTCGCCGAGATCGACCGGCTGGAAGCCGCGTTCGCCGGAGCCGCCCACGACCGGGCGGCCCGCGCCACCGCCGCCCTGCGGCTGGAGGTCCTCCTCGCGAAATGGCGCGGGGCCGACCCCGGCCCCGGCGCCCCCGGTGCTCCCGGCCCCGGCGCGGCCGAGGTGGCGCAGGCCTCCGACGAAGAGCTCTTCGACCTGCTCGACGGCGAGCTCGACACCCACTGATCGACCGGCACGCCCATCCCTTCGCGTTGAGGAAACAGAAATCCAGATGACGACCGATGTGAACAAGCTCCGCGACTACCTCAAGCGTGCGACCGTCGACCTGCGGCACGCGCGCCGGCGGCTGCGCGAGGCCGAGGGCAGGAACCGCGAGCCCATCGCGATCGTGGGCATGAGCTGCCGCTTCCCCGGCGGTGTCGCCTCCCCCGAGGACCTGTGGGACCTGGTCGCCTCGGGCCGCGACGCGATATCCGGCTTCCCCACCGACCGCGGCTGGGACCTCGACGCGCTCTACGACCCCGACCCCGAGAACCCCGGCACCACCTACACCCGCGAAGGCGGATTCCTGGACGGGGCGGCCGAGTTCGACCCCGGGTTCTTCGGGATCGGCCCCCGCGAGGCCCTCGCCATGGACCCCCAGCAGCGGCTCGTCCTCGAAGCCGCCTGGGAGGCCGTCGAGCGCGCCGAACTGGACCCGCAGTCCCTGCGCGGCAGCCGCACCGGGGTGTTCGCCGGCGTCATGTACCACGACTACGTCTCCCGCCTGCCCGCCATGCCCGAGGGCATCGAGGGATACGTCAGCACCGGCAACACCGGCAGCGTGGTCTCCGGCCGCATCGCCTACACCCTCGGCCTGGAGGGCCCGGCCGTCACCATCGACACCGCCTGCTCCTCCTCCCTCGTGGCCCTGCACCTGGCCGTCCAGGCCCTGCGCCAGGGCGAATGCGACCTCGCGCTCGCCGGCGGGGTCACCGTCATGGCCGGACCGACGACCTTCGTCGAGTTCAGCCGGCAGCGCGGGCTCTCACCCGACGGCCGCTGCCGGGCCTTCTCCGCCGGGGCCGACGGCACCGGCTGGTCCGAGGGCGTCGGCATGCTCCTCGTCGAACGGCTCTCCGACGCCGTCCGGCTCGGCCACCCGGTCCTGGCCGTGGTCCGCGGCTCCGCCGTCAACCAAGACGGCGCCAGCAACGGGCTCACCGCCCCCAACGGGCCCGCCCAGCAGCGGGTCATCCACCAGGCCCTGGCCAACGGGCTGCTCTCCCCGTCCGACGTGGACGCCGTCGAGGCCCACGGCACCGGCACCACACTCGGGGACCCCATCGAGGCGCAGGCCCTGCTCGCGACGTACGGCCAGGAGCGGCCCGCCGACCGGCCCCTGTGGCTGGGCTCCGTCAAGTCCAACCTGGGGCACACCCAGGCGGCGGCGGGTGTCGCGGGCGTCATCAAGATGGTGCAGGCGCTGCGCCACGGCGTCCTGCCGCAGACCCTGCACGTCGATGCCCCGACCCCGCACGTCGACTGGTCCTCGGGGGCCGTCTCCCTGGTGACGGAGAACACCGCGTGGCCCGAGACGGAGCCCGGCCGGCCCCGCCGGGCGGCCGTCTCGGCCTTCGGCGTCAGCGGGACGAACGCGCACGTCGTCCTGGAACAGCACCTCGCCCCGACCGTCGAACCGGCCCCGACGGCCGAGGACATCGACAGCTCCCCGACGGAAACCCCCGCCGCCACCCCGGCCGCCCCCACAGCCGGCCCCGCCGCCGGTGCCGCCGCCGCCCTTGCCGGCCGCGCCACATCCCTCGGCGCCGCCATCGCGGGCCGCGCGGGCACCCTCGGCAGCGCCCTCGCCGACCGCGCGGCCACCCTCGTCGGCATCGGCGGTGACCACGCGGCCGACACCGGCACGCCCCACGGCACCGACGGCGCGCCCGCGACCAACGCCGGAGCTCCGGACAGCCGGCCGGGCCTCGTCCCCTGGCCGCTCTCCGCCAAGACCCCCGCCGCCCTCGCCGCGCAGGCCGCCCGGCTCCGCACCCACCTGGCCGCCCTGCCCGCCGAGCCCGCGGCCGGCGCCCCGACGGCCGCCGACATCGCCCTCTCCCTCGCCACCACCCGCACCCCCTTCCCCCACCGCGCCGTCCTCCTGGCCGCCGACCGGGCCGGCCTGGACCGGGCCCTGGACGCCCTCGCCGACGCCGAGCCCGGCGCACCCGCCCCCGAGGGCACCCACGTGGTGCGCGGCACCGCCACCGACACCCGACGGGCCGCCTTCGTCTTCCCCGGCCAGGGCTCCCAGTGGACCGGCATGGCCGTCGAACTCCTCGACACCGCACCGGTCTTCGCCGAACGCATCCGCCAGTGCGAGGAAGCCCTCGCCCCCCACGTCGACTGGTCGCTGACGGAGGCCCTGCGCGGCGCGCCCGGCGCCCCCGGCTTCGACCGGGTCGACGTCGTCCAGCCCGTCCTGTTCGCGGTCATGGTCTCCCTGGCCGAACTGTGGCGCTCCCACGGGGTGCACCCGGCGGCCGTCGCCGGCCACAGCCAGGGCGAGATCGCCGCCGCGGCCGTCGTCGGCGCGCTCAGCCTGGAGGACGCCGCGAAGGTCGTGGCCCTGCGCAGCCGGGCCCTGACCGCACTGTCCGGCCGGGGCGGCATGCTCTCCGTCGCCCTGCCCCACGACCGGCTCACCCCGCTGCTGGCCCCGTGGGGCGAGCGGCTGTCGGTCGCCGCCGTCAACAGCCCCGCCTCCACCGTCGTCTCCGGCGACGGCGACGCCCTCACCGAACTCCGCGACGCCCTGCACACCGACGGGATCCGGGCCCGGCTGATCGCCGTGGACTACGCCTCCCACTCCGCGCACGTCGAAGAGGTCCGCGCACAGGTCCTCGAAGCGCTCGCCGACATCACCCCCCGCGCCTGCGAGGTGCCGTTCTACTCCACCGTCACCGGCGGCGCCCTGGACACCGACCGGCTCGACGCCGAGTACTGGTACCGCAGCCTGCGCCAGACCGTCCGCTTCGACGAGGCCACCCGCGCCCTCGTCCGGGACGGCCACGGCGCCCTCATCGAGGTCAGCGCCCACCCGGTGCTCACCATCGGCATCCAGGAGACCCTCGACGACCTGGGCGGCACGGCCGTCGCCCTCGCCACCCTGCGCCGCGGCGAAGGCGGCACCGACCGCTTCCTGCGCTCCGCCGCGGAAGCCCACGCCCACGGCGTCGCCCTCGACTGGCCGGCCGTCCTCGCCGCCCCGGACGCCCGCCGGATCCCGCTGCCCACCTACGCCTTCCAGCACGAGCGCTACTGGCTCGACGCCCCCTACGCCCCGGCGGACGCGGCGGGCCTGGGCCTGGCCCCGTCGGACCACCCCCTGCTGGGCGCCGTCACCACCCTCGCCGACACGGACGGCCTGCTGCTGACCGGCCGGCTGTCCACGCACACCCACCCCTGGCTCGCCGAACACGCGGTGCTGGGCGCGGTCCTCCTGCCCGGCACGGCCTTCGTGGAGCTCGCCGTCCGGGCGGGAGACCACCTCGGCTGCGACAACCTGGCCGAACTCACCCTCCAGGCACCGCTGGTCGTGCCCGAGCGGGGCGGCGTCCTCGTCCAGGTCGCCGTCGGAGCGGCCGACGGGTCCGGGGACCGGCGCTTCGCCGTCCACTCCCGCCCCGACACCGCCGCCGCCGAAGCGGGCTGGACCTGCCACGGCGCCGGCGTGCTGAACTCCGCGCCCACGGCGACGCCCGACGACGCCGCGCCGTCGGCGGACTGGCCGCCCGCCGGAGCGGCCCCCGTCGACCTGGACGGCTTCTACGACGGCCTCGCCGCCCGCTCCTTCGCCTACGGCCCCGTCTTCCAGGGCCTGCGGGCCGCCTGGCGGCTCGGCGACGAGGTGTTCGCCGAGGTGGCCCTCCCCGAGGGCGCCCGCGCCGGCGCCGACCGGTACGGGCTCCACCCGGCCCTGCTGGACGCCGCCCTGCACGCCGTGGGCTTCGGCCCGCTCGGCGACATGGGAACCGGACGGATGGCCTTCGCCTGGGAGGACGTACGCCTGCACGCCGCGGGAGCCACCCGGCTGCGGATCCGGCTGACGCCGGCCGGCACCGACACGGTCGCCGTCACGGCCACCGACGACGGCGGCCGGGCCGTCGCCACCGTCGGCTCCCTCACCTTCCGCGAGGTCCGCGAGGAACACCTGCGGGCCGCCCTCACCGACCACCACGAGTCCCTCTACCGGGTGGAGTGGCCGGCGCACCTGGTCCCCGACACCGGGGCGGCCCCCGAGGCACCCTGGGCGCTCATCGGCACCGGGGAGGCCGCCCTGGAGGAGACCGCCGCCGCACTGACGGCCGGCGGAGCGCCGCGCCCCGCCGCCCACCCCGACCTCACCGCCCTGGCCGCAGCCGTCACGGCCGGCACTCCCGTCCCCGCGACCGTGGCCGTCGTCCTCCCCGTGGCGCACGACGGGCCCGACGCCGACGCCGACGCGGAGGCCGAAGCCGTCCGGGAGACCGCGCGGGCCGCCCTCGCCCTCCTGCGGGACTGGCTGGCCGACGACCGGTTCACGGCCTCCCGGCTGGTCTTCCTCACCCGCCGCGCCGTGGCCGTACCAGGTGAGGACGCCGGCCGGGCACCGGACACCCGCCCGGAGCACGCACCCGTCTGGGGCCTGATCCGCTCCGCGCAGTCCGAGCACGCCGACCGCCTCGTCCTCGCCGACACCGACGGCACCCCGGACTCCCTGCGCCGCCTGCCCGCCGCCGTCGCCACCGGCGAACCCCAACTGGCCCTGCGCGAGGGCCGGATGTCCGTGCCCCGGCTGGCGCGTGTCCCCGTCGCGGCGGAACCCGTCACCGCCCCCGCCCTCGACCCGCAGGGCACCGTACTGATCACCGGGGGCACCGGCGCCCTCGGCCGGCTCGTCGCCGCCCACTTCATCACCGCCCACGGCGTCCGCAACATCCTCCTCACCAGCCGCCGCGGCCCCGACACCGAAGGGGCCGCCGCCCTCCAGGAGGAGCTCGCCGCACTCGGCGCCACCGTCACCGTCGCCGCCTGCGACGCCGCCGACCGCGACGCCCTCGCGGCCCTCCTCACCGCCGTCCCCACCGACCGGCCGCTCACCGCCGTCGTCCACGCCGCCGCCGTCGTCGCCGGCGGACCCGTCGACACCCTCGGCCCCGAGGACCTCGACCTCGTCCTGCGCCCCAAGGTCGACGCCGCACTCCACCTCCACGAGCTGACCCGCGGCCTCGACCTCGCCGCCTTCGTGCTCTTCTCCTCCCTCGCCGGCACCTTCGGCGGCGCCGGACAGGGCGCCTACGCGGCCGGCAACGCCTTCCTCGACGCCCTCGCCCACCACCGCCGCGCCCAGGGCCTGCCCGCCTCCGCCCTCGCCTGGGGCGTCTGGGACGAGCGCGGCGAGCAGACCCGGCTGGCCGGCGAGGACCTGCGGCGCATGGCCCGCGCCGGACTCGTCCCGCTCACCGCCGACGAGGGCCTGCGCCTGCTGGACACCGCCCTCACCCTGGACGACGCGGCCCTGGCCCCCGTACGCCTCGACCTGGCCGCGCCGCTCGGCCGCGCGACCGGACCCGTACCCGCCCTGCTGCGCGGACTCGTCCGCACCCCCGCGCGGCGCGCAGCACAGGGCGCGGCCCCCGGCCCCGGCGGCCTCTCCGCCGAACTGTCCCGGCTGGCCGCCCTGCCGCCCGCCGAACGCGAGGACACCGTGCTCACCCTCGTGCGCAACCAGGTGGCGGCGGTGCTCGGCCACGCCACCCCCGCCGCCGTCGACCCCGGCCGGGCCTTCCGGGACCTCGGCTTCGACTCCCTGGCCGCGATGGAGCTCCGCAACCGGCTCGCCGCCGCCACCGGCGTCCGCCTGCCCGCCACCGCGGTCTTCGACCACCCCACCCCCGCCGCCCTGACCGGCCACCTCCTCGACGAGATCCCCGGCGGTCACCCCGGCACCGCCCTGGTCACCGCCGCGCCCCCCGCACCCGGCCGGACCACCGCCACCGGCGGCGAGGAGCCCATCGCCATCGTCGCCATGAGCTGCCGGCTGCCCGGCGAGGTCCGCGGCCCCGAGGACCTCTGGAACCTCGTCGCCGCGGGCACCGACGCCATCACCGGCCTGCCCGCCAACCGGGGCTGGGACCTCGACGCGCTCTACCACCCGGACCCCGACCACCCCGGCACCAGCTACGTCAGGGAAGGCGGATTCCTGCACGACGCGGGCCAGTTCGACCCCGAGTTCTTCGGGATCTCGCCCCGCGAGGCCCTCTCCATGGACCCCCAGCAGCGCCTGCTCCTGGAGACCTCCTGGGAGGCCTTCGAACGGGCCGGCATCGACCCGGCGACGCTGCGCGGCACCCGCACGGGAGTCTTCGCCGGCACCAACGGCCAGGACTACGCCCTCGGCCTCTCACCGGAACAGACCGAGGACATGGAAGGGCACCTCCTGACCGCCAACTCCGCCTCGGTGGTCTCGGGTCGGCTCTCCTACACCTTCGGCCTGGAAGGCCCCGCGGTGACCGTCGACACCGCCTGCTCCTCCTCCCTCGTCGCCCTCCACCTGGCCGCCCAGTCCCTGCGCCGGGGCGAATGCGACCTGGCGCTCGCGGGCGGAGTCACCGTCATGTCCACCCCGGGCGCGCTCATCGGTTTCAGCCGCCAGCGCGGACTGGCCCCGGACGCCCGCTGCCGCGCCTTCGCCGCCTCGGCCGAGGGCACCGGCCTCGCCGAGGGCGCGGGCATGCTGCTGGTGGAGCGGCTCTCGGACGCCCGCCGCAACGGCCACCGGGTGCTGGCCGTCGTACGCGGGTCCGCGATCAACCAGGACGGCGCCTCCAACGGCCTGACCGCCCCCAACGGGCCCGCACAGCAGCGGGTGATCCGCCAGGCCCTCGCGGACGCCGGACTGTCCGCGACGGAGGTGGACGCCGTCGAGGCGCACGGCACGGGCACCACCCTGGGCGACCCGATCGAGGCCCAGGCCCTGCTGAAGGCCTACGGCACCGGCCGCGAGGCGGACCGGCCCCTGTGGCTGGGCACGGTCAAGTCCAACATCGGGCACACGCAGGCCGCGGCCGGTGTGGCGGGTGTGATCAAGATGGTGATGGCGATGCGCCACGGGGTCCTGCCCAGGACCTTGCACGTGGACGAGCCGTCTCCGCACGTGGACTGGTCGGCGGGGGACGTGCGCCTGCTGACCGAGGCACAGGAGTGGGCGGAGCGGGACGGCCGTCCGCGCCGCGCGGGCGTCTCCTCCTTCGGCGTCAGCGGCACCAACGCCCACGTCGTCATCGAGCAGGCCCCGGCCGACACCCCCACCGATCGGGTGCAGGCGGGCCCGGACGAGGAGCCCTCCGCCCCGCTGCCCACCCCCTGGCTGCTCTCCGCGAAGGACGAGAACGCCCTGCGCGCCCAGGCGGAACGCCTCCTGGCCCACCTCCGGTCCGCCGACCGGCCCGACGCGACGGACGTCGCCCTCTCCCTGGCGACCACCCGCGCCGCCTTCCCGCACCGCGCGGTCATCACCGGCACCGACCGGGACGACCTGCTGCACGGCCTGACCGCCCTCGCCCGCGGCGAGACCCCCGGACCGGAGACGGTATGCGGCACGGCACGTGCGGGGGCCGGCCGCACCGCGTTCCTGTTCTCCGGACAGGGCAGCCAGCGTCTCGGTATGGGGCGTGAACTGCACGCCGTGTTCCCGGTGTTCGCCAAGGCTTTCGACGCCGTGTGCGCAGCCCTGGAGCCGCATCTCGAACTGCCTTTGCGGGACGTGGTGTTCGGTGAGGACGTCGAGCTGTTGAACCGGACGGGATTCACGCAGCCGGCGTTGTTCGCGGTGGAGGTGGCCCTGTTCCGGTTGGTGGAGTCGTGGGGTGTGCGCCCGGATTTCGTGGCGGGGCATTCGGTCGGTGAGTTCGCGGCGGCGCATGTCGCGGGTGTGTTGTCGCTGGAGGATGCGGCGCGGTTGGTCGCGGCGCGGGGCCGGCTGATGCAGGACCTCCCGTCCGGCGGGGTGATGGTGGCGGTGGAGGCCTCGGAGGAGGAGGTGCGGGCCCTGCTGCCGGGGTTCGAGGACCGTGCGGGCATCGCTGCCGTCAACGGGCCTTCTTCGGTGGTGCTTTCGGGTGCCGGGGACGCGGTGGCGGTGCTGGCGGGGAAGCTCGTGGCGGAGGGCCGCAAGACCAAGGCCCTCACCGTCTCCCACGCCTTCCACTCCCCGCTCATGGAACCGATGCTGGACGCCTTCCGCGAGGTCGCGGAGTCGGTCTCCTTCGGGGTCCCGTCCCTTCCGGTCGTCTCCACGCTCACCGGCCGCCTGCTCACCGCGGAGGAGTTCGCCACTCCCGAGTACTGGGTGCGGCACGTCCGCGAGGCCGTCCGTTTCGCCGACGCCGTCACCTCCCTGGCCGCCGAAGGCGTGGCCACCTTCCTGGAGATCGGGCCCGGCGGGATCCTGACCGCCCTCGCCCAGGAAATCCTCGACGAGCACGCCGTCACCGTCCCCGCCCTGCGCGCCGACCGTGCCGAAGCCCAGGCCGTCACCACCGCCCTCGGCGCGCTCCACGTCCACGGCACCCCCGTGGACTGGGAGGCGGTGTTCGCCGGACGCGGCGCCCGCCGCGTCGACCTGCCCACCTACCCCTTCCGGCACCAGCCGTACTGGCTGGTCCCCGCCGGCCCCCGGGACACCGGCGCCAAGGCGGCCGACCCGGCCGAGACCGCGTTCTGGGACACCGTCGAGAACCAGGACCTGACCGCCCTCAGCGAACGGCTGCACGTCGCCGCCGACACCCCGCTCAGTGCCGTCCTGCCCGCCCTGTCCCAGTGGCGCCGACGGCAGCGCAGCCGCTCCGTCGTCGACTCCTGGCGCTACCGGATCACCTGGCAGCCGCTGACCGGCGCCCCCCGCCCCACTCCCGAGCCGACGGGCACCTGGCTGCTCGCCGTCCCCGGGGACGCGGAGGACGACCCCGTGGTCACGGCCGTCACCGGGGCCCTGACCCGCCACGGCGCCGAGGTCGCGGTGCTGCCCGTACGGGCCGACGAGCCCCGTACCGCACTCGCCGCACGCCTGCGCCCCGAGCCCGGCGCGCCGGCGCCGGCCGGGGTCCTCTCCCTCCTCGCACTCACCGACGCCTCCCACCCGGACCACCCCCACCTGCCCGCCGGGCTGGCCCTGACCACCCTGCTGGTCCAGGCCCTGGGCGACGCGGAGAACACCGCGCCGCTCTGGTGCGCCACCCGGGGAGCGGTCAGCACCGGACGCTCTGACACGCTGACCAGCCCGGAGCAGGCCATGGTCTGGGGTCTCGGCCGTTCGGCGGCACTCGACCACCCGGACCGCTGGGGCGGACTCGTCGACCTGCCCGCCGTCCTGGACCAGCGGGCCGCCGACCGCCTCGTCACGGTCCTCGCCGACGGGACGGGAGCGGAGGACCAGCTCGCGATCCGGCCCTCCAGCGTCTTCGTCCGCCGCCTGGCCCGCACCCACACCACCGCCGAAACCCCCACCCCGGAGCGGGCCCGGCAGCCGCACGGCACCGTACTGATCACCGGCGGCACCGGGGCGCTCGGCGCCCGGGTCGCCCGGCACCTGGCCCGGGCCGGGGCCGCCCACCTCGTCCTCACCGGCCGGCGCGGCCCCGAGGCCCCCGGAGCGCGCGAACTCGCCGCCGAGATCGAGGAACGGGGCGCCCGCGTCACCCTCGCGGCCTGCGACGTCGCCGACCGCGAGCAGGTGGCCGCCCTGCTGCGGGCCCTGGCGGAGGACCGGCACCCGCTCACGGCCGTCGTCCACACCGCCGGACTGCCGCAGTTCACCCCGACCGACACCCTGACTCCCGCCGACCTCGCCGCCGTCCTCGCCGCGAAGACGGCCGGTGCCCGGCACCTCGACGAACTGCTCGCCGACCGGGAACTGGACGCCTTCGTCCTGTTCTCCTCCGTCGCCGCCGCCTGGGGCAGCGGCAGCCAGGCCGCCTACGGCGCGGCCAACGCCCACCTCGACGCCCTCGCCGAGCAGCGCCGCTCCCGGGGACTCGCCGCCACCTCCGTCGCCTGGGGCCCCTGGGCCGACGGCGGCATGGCGGGCGACGACGAGGCCGAGGCCCACCTGCGCCGGCGCGGCCTGCCCGCCATGGCCCCCGACACCGCGATCGCCGCCCTCCAGCGGGCGCTGGACCTCGACGAGACCACGGTCGTCGTCGCCGACGTCAACTGGGACCGTTTCGCCCCCGCCTTCACCCTCGCCCGGCCCAGCGCCCTCCTCGCCGACCTGCCCGAGGCCCGTACGGCCCTCGCCGCAGCCGGAGGAGGGGCGGACGAAGCGGACACGGCCGAAGGCGCCGCCCCTTCCCGTACCGCCGGACTCGCCGCCCTCCCGGCCGCCGAGCGCCACCGCGTCCTCCTCGACCTCGTCCGGGCCGAAGTCGCCCGGGCCCTGGGCCACTCGGGCCGTGACGCGGTGGACTCCGGACGCTCCTTCAAGGACCTCGGCTTCGACTCCCTCACCAGCGTCGAACTGCGCAACCGGCTGAACCGGGCCACCGGGCTGCGCCTGCCCACCACCCTGGTCTTCGACCACCCCAACGCCGACGCCCTCGCCGCCTTCCTGAACGCCGAGGTGTCCGGCCACGCCCCGGCCGCCCTCGCGGCGGGCGCCCCCACCCAGGCCGCACCCGCCGGGGCGACCGCCGCCGACGAGCCGATCGCGATCGTCGCCATGGGCTGCCGCTTCCCCGGCGGCGCCAACTCGCCCGAGGAACTGTGGCAGTTGCTCGTGGACGGCGTGGACGCCGTCACCCCCTTTCCCACCGGCCGCGGCTGGGACCTGGACTCCCTCTACGACCCCGACCCCGAGCACCCCGGCACCACCTACGTCGACGCGGGCGGGTTCCTCCACGACGCGGACCGCTTCGACGCCCGGTTCTTCGGGATCTCCCCGCGCGAGGCCCTGGCCATGGACCCGCAGCAGCGCCTGCTCCTGGAGACCGCCTGGGAGACCCTGGAACGGGCCCGTCTCGCCCCCTCCTCCCTGCGCGGCACCGCCACCGGCGTGTTCATCGGCTCCGGCTACCAGGGCTACGGCGCCACACCCGGCGCCCTCCCCGACGGCGTCGAGGGACACCTCCTCACCGGTACCTCCAGCAGTGTCATGTCCGGCCGGATCGCCTACGCCCTGGGCCTGGAGGGCCCCGCGCTCACCGTGGACACGGCCTGCTCCTCCTCCCTGGTCGCCCTGCACCTGGCCACCCAGGCGCTGCGCCGGGGCGAATGCGAACTGGCCCTGGTCGGCGGGGCGGCCGTGATGGCCGGCCCCCACGCCTTCGTCGAGTTCAGCCGGCAGCGCGGCCTGGCCGCCGACGGCCGCTGCAAGCCGTTCGCGGCCGCCGCCGACGGCACCGGCT
This sequence comes from Streptomyces sp. NPDC032091, assembly GCF_055580265.1. Taxonomy (NCBI): domain Bacteria; kingdom Bacillati; phylum Actinomycetota; class Actinomycetes; order Kitasatosporales; family Streptomycetaceae; genus Streptomyces; species Streptomyces sp. NPDC032091. Next base: position 86,652 of record NZ_JBVILR010000013.1, read on the forward strand.
GGGGCGAGGGCGTCGGCATGCTGCTCGTCGAGCGGCTCTCGGACGCCGTACGCCACGGGCACCCGGTCCTCGCCGTGGTCCGCGGCTCGGCCGTCAACCAGGACGGCGCCTCCAACGGGCTCACCGCCCCCAACGGCCCCGCCCAGCAACGGGTGATCCGCCAGGCCCTCGCCAACTCCGGCCTGACGACGGCCGACGTGGACGCCGTCGAGGCCCACGGCACCGGCACGGCCCTCGGCGACCCGATCGAGGCCCAGGCCCTCCTCGCCACGTACGGACAGGACCGGGACGCGGAACGGCCGCTCTGGCTGGGCTCCCTCAAGTCCAACATCGGCCACACGCAGGCCGCCTCCGGACTGGCGGGCGTGATCAAGACGGTGCTGTCGCTCCGGCACGGCCTGCTGCCCAGGACCCTCCACGTGGACGCGCCCTCCCCGCACGTCGACTGGTCGGCGGGCGGGGTCCGCCTCCTCACCGAGCCGGTAACCTGGACGGACGCCGGCTCCGGCCGGCCGCGCCGGGCGGCCGTCTCCTCGTTCGGGGTGAGCGGCACCAACGCCCACACCATCATCGAGCAGGCGCCGAGGCTCCCCGAGGAGTCCGAGGGAGCCGAGGAACGGCCGGCCCCCGCCCCCGGCCACGGCTGCCTGCCCTGGACGCTGTCCGGCGCGGACGAGGCGGCCCTGCGCGAGCAGGCCGGCAACCTCCTCGCCCACCTGTCCGCCCACCCCGGCGCCACCCCGGCGGACGTGGCCCTCTCCCTGGCCGAGTCCCGCACCGCCCTGCCCCACCGCGCGGTGGTGCTGGGCGCGACCGCCGAGGAACTGGGCGCCGGCCTGGCCGCCCTGCACCGGGGCGAGCCGTCGGCGGACCTCGTACGGGGGCACGCGGCGGCGGGCGCCCGCACCGCGTTCCTCTTCTCCGGCCAGGGCAGCCAGCGGCCGGGCATGGGCCGGGAACTGTACGCCGCGTTCCCGGTGTTCGCGGACGCCTTCGACGCCGTCTGCGCCCACGTCGACGCACATCTGGACCGGCCCCTGCGGGACGTGGTGTTCGGCGAGGACGCCGAACCGCTGGACCGGACGGAGTTCACCCAGCCCGCGCTGTTCGCCATCGAGGTGGCCCTGTTCCGGCTGGTCGAATCGTGGGGCGTCGCCCCGCACTTCCTCGCCGGGCATTCCATCGGCGAGGTGGCCGCCGCCCACGTCGCGGGCGTGTTCTCCCTCGACGACGCGGCGAAGCTGGTGGCCGCGCGCGGCCGGCTGATGCAGGAGCTGCCCGCCGGGGGCGTGATGGTCGCGGTCGAGGCCTCGGAGGCCGAGGTCCGTGCCCTGGCGGGAGGCTCCGGGGACCCGGACGCGTGGGGCGTCGCCGCCGTCAACGGCCCCTCGTCGGTGGTGGTTTCGGGAACCGCCGCAGCCGTCTCGGAGATCGTCGCGACGCTGTCCGCGCAGGGGCGCAGGACGAGGGCGCTGAAGGTCTCCCACGCGTTCCATTCGCCGCTGATGGAGCCGATGCTGGCGCAGTTCCGCAAGGTCGTCGAGGAGGTGTCCTTCGGGTCCCCGGCGCTGCCGGTGGTCTCGACGCTGACGGGTGCCCCGGTCGCGGCGGAGGACCTCTGCTCGGTCGACTACTGGGTGGCCCACGTCCGTGAGCCCGTGCGGTTCGCGGACGCCGTCGGGGCACTTGCGGCGGAGGGAGCCGGCGCGTTCCTGGAGATCGGCCCGGGAGGCGTCCTGACGGCGCTCGCCGCGGCCGTCCAGGGCCGGCCCGCGATACCGCTCCTGCGGGGGGACCGCCCCGAGGGGACGGCGGTGCTCACCGCCCTCGCGCAGCTCCACGTCCAGGGCGTCCCGGTCGACTGGAGCACGGTCCTGGCCGGCCGGGGCGCCCGCCGCGTCGACCTGCCGACGTATGCCTTCCAGTGCGAGCGCTATTGGCTGACGGCGCCGCCCGCACCGGCCGCCGGCGGCGGCGCGCCGGCCGACGCGGCGGACGCGGAGTTCTGGGACGCCGTCGAGAACGGGGAGCCGGAAGCCCTCGCCGCGCGGCTCGGCCTGGCCGCCGGGGCGCCGCCGGCCTCGGTGTTCGGCGCGCTCGCGGCCTGGCGCCGGGAGAGCCGGACCCGGTCCACGCTCGACGGCTGGCGCTACCGGGCGGTGTGGCAGCCCCGCACCGACCTGCCGGCCGCGGCCCCCTCGGGCACCTGGCTGGTCGTGGCCCCCGACGAGGCGACCGCCGAGCCGTACGTCCGGATGCTCCGCGACCGGGGCGCCGAGCCCCGCCGCGTCACCGTCACCGACCCCGGGGCCGACCGCGAGGCCCTCGCCGCGCTGCTGCGCGGGGCCTTGGACGGCCGGCCGGTGGCCGGGGTCCTGTCCCTGCTGGCCCTGGACGCCCGCAGCCACCCGGAGCACGCGGCCCTGCCGGCCGGTCTCACGGCCACCGTCGCGCTCGTCCAGGCGCTCGGGTACCTGGACGTCGAGGCACCGCTGTGGTGCCTCACCAGCGGGGCCGTGGCGGTCAGCGGAACCAGGCCGGTCACCCGGCCGCTCCAGGCCCTGGTCTGGGGCCTGGGCCGCGCGGTCGCCCTGGAGACCCCGGGCCGCTGGGGCGGCCTGGTCGACCTCCCCGACACCGCCACCGCCACCGCCACCGAAGCCGGAACCGCCACCGGCACCGGCACGGGCGCCAGCACCCCCGACGAGCGGACGCTCGCCCGGCTCGCCGAGGTCCTCGGCGGGGCCGACGGCGAGGACCAGCTCGCCGTGAGCGCCTCCGGCGTCCTGGTCCGCAGGCTCACCCGGACGCCCCGCACCACCACGGACACTGGCGCCGGCCGCGGCTGGCGGCCCCGCGGCACCGTGCTGATCACCGGCGGCACGGGCTCGCTCGGCGGCCACACCGCCCGCTGGCTGGCCGCGTCGGGCGCCGAGCACCTGGTCCTCACCAGCCGGCGGGGCGAGGCGGCCGCCGGCGCGTCCGAACTCGCCGCCGAACTGCGGGAGTCCGGGGCACGGGTGACGATCGCCGCGTGCGACGTCGCCGACCGGACGGCCCTGGCGGCCCTGCTGGACACCCTCGCGGAGGACCCCGCCCCGCTGACCGCCGTCGTGCACGCCGCGGGCCTCCCGCAGTTCACCCCCGTCGCGGAGACCACCCCCGAGGAGCTGGCCGCCGTCGTCTCGGCCAAGGTGGCCGGCGCCGTCCACCTGGACGAGCTGCTCGCCGGCCGCGACCTGGACGCGTTCGTCCTCTTCTCGTCCGTCTCCGGCGTGTGGGGCAGCGGCAGCCAGGCCGCCTACAGCGCGGGCAACGCCTTCCTCGACGCGCTCGCCGAGCACCGCCGCTCCCGGGGACTCGCCGCGACGGCCGTCGCCTGGGGCCCCTGGGCCGAGGGCGGCATGGCCGCGGACGGCGGGGCGGAGGAGTACCTCCGGCGCAGCGGCCTCCCCTCGCTGCCCCCGGCCCTGGCGGTCTCGGCCCTGCAACTGACCCTGGACCGCGACGAGACGGCCGTGGTGGTGGCGGACGTCGACTGGGAGAGGTTCGCGCCCTCCTTCACCATCGGCCGGCCCAGCCCCCTGCTCACCGCCCTGCCCGAGGCACGCGCGGCGCTGGCCGCCACCGCGGAGGCCGACCACGCCCCCGCCGGCGGAGCCCCCGCGGCCGCCGACCTCGTACGGGAGCTGTCCGGCCTCGGCCCGGAGGAGCGGCACGAGCTGCTGCTGGAACGGGTGCGCGCCGAGGCCGCGGCGGCGCTGGGCTACCGCGCCGCGGACGCCATCGAGTCCGACCGCGCCTTCCGGGACCTCGGCTTCGACTCGCTCACCGCGGTCGAACTCCGCAACCGGATGGGCACCGTGACCGGACTGGCGCTGCCGATGACGCTGGTCTTCGACCACCCCACCCCGAACGCCCTCACCGACGCGCTGCTGAGCACCCTGCTGCCCGGGGGCGCCGCGGAACCCCTCGCCGGGGAGGACCCCGAGGACACCCGGGTGCGCCGGGCCCTCGCCACCGTCCCGCCGGCCCGCCTGCGCGAAGCCGGGCTCCTCGACGCCCTGCTGGCCCTGGCCGGTGCGGCGGACGCGACGGACACGGAACCCGACCACGACACCGGATCCGCCATCGCGGACATGGACCTCGACCACCTCATCGAACTGGCGCTGGGCGACAGCGAAGCCTGACCGACGGCCTGAGTACGGAGCACATCATGACCACATCGAACGACAAGATCGTCCAGGCACTGCGCGCCTCCCTCCAGGAGACCGAGCGGCTGCGCCGCCAGAACCGCAAGATGACGGCCGAAGCCAGCGAGCCCATCGCCATCGTCGCGATGAGCTGCCGCTTCCCCGGCGGCATCGGCTCCCCCGAGGAGCTGTGGCGCCTCCTCGCGGAGGGCGGCGACGCGATATCCGGCTTCCCCGCCGACCGGGGCTGGGACCTGGACGCGCTCTACGACCCCGACCCGGACCACGCCGGCACCTGCTACGTCCGCCACGGAGGATTCCTCGACGGCGTGGGCGAGTTCGACGCCGGATTCTTCGGGATCTCCCCCCGCGAGGCCCTGATGATGGACCCGCAGCAGCGGCTGCTGCTCGAAACCGCCTGGGAGGCGTTCGAGCGGGCCGGCATCGACCCGGCGACGCTGCGCGGCACCCGCACGGGCGTCTTCGCCGGCACCAACGGCCAGGACTACGCCCGCCTGTCCACCTCCCCGGAGGACTTCGACGGCTACCTCGGCACGGGCAACGCCGCCGCCGTGATCTCCGGACGGCTCGCCTACACCTTCGGCCTCGAAGGCCCCGCGGTGACCGTCGACACGGCCTGCTCCTCCTCCCTCGTCGCCCTGCACCTCGCCGCCCAGGCGCTCCGCAAGGGCGAGTGCACGCTCGCCCTGGTCAGCGGGGTGACGGTGATGTCCACACCCGGTGCCTTCATGGAGTTCAGCCGCCAGCGCGGGCTGGCCGCCGACGGCCGCTGCAAGCCCTTCTCGGCCGCCGCCGACGGCACCGGCTGGAGCGAGGGCGTCGGCATGCTGCTCGTCGAGCGCCTCTCCGACGCCCGCCGGGGCGGCCACCGCGTCCTGGCCGTGCTCCGCGGCAGCGCGGTCAACCAGGACGGCGCGTCCAACGGGCTGACCGCCCCCAGCGGCCCGGCGCAGCAGCGGGTCATCCGCCAGGCCCTGGCCGACGCGCGGCTCACCGCGGCCGAGGTGGACGCCGTCGAGGCGCACGGCACCGGCACCTCGCTCGGCGACCCGATCGAGGCCCACGCCCTCCTCGCGACGTACGGCCAGGACCGCCCCGCCGGCCGGCCGCTGCTGCTGGGCGCCCTCAAGTCGAACATCGGCCACACCCAGGCGGCGGCCGGAGTGGCCGGCGTCATCAAGATGGTCATGGCGATGCGGCACGGCATCCTGCCCGCCACCCTGCACCTGGACGAGCCGTCCCCGCACGTGGACTGGACGGCGGGCGCCGTCCGCCTGCTGACGGAGGCCGAGCCCTGGCCGGAGACGGACGGCCCGCGCCGCGCCGGCGTCTCCTCCTTCGGGGTCAGCGGCACCAACGCCCACGTCGTCCTCGAACTGCCGGCCCCCGACCCGGACGGGCCGACGACCGCCGACACCCCCGCCCCGGCGGCCACCGGGTCCGCCGGACCGGACCGCACCCCGCTGCTGTGGCCCCTCTCCGCCCGCACCCCGGAGGCCCTCCCCGAGCAGGCCCGGCGCCTGCTGGCGTACGTGCGGGAACACCCGCACACCGACCCCGCCGACATCGGGCACGCCCTCGCCACGACCCGCGCCCACCTGCCCCACCGGGCGGCCGTGGTGGGGCGCGACCGCGACGAACTGCTCACCGCCCTCACCGCCTTCGCCCGCCGGGAGCCGACAGGCCGGGCCTTCGAGGGCAGCGCGCCCCGCAAGGCCAAGACGGCGTTCCTGTTCTCCGGGCAGGGCAGCCAGCGCCTGGGTATGGGGCGTGAACTGCACGCCGCGTTCCCGGTGTTCGCCAAGGCTTTCGACGCCGCCTGTGCGGCCCTGGATCCGCATCTCGAACTGCCTTTGCGGGAGGTGGTGTTCGGTGAGGACGTCGAGCTGTTGAACCGGACGGCGTACACGCAGCCGGCGTTGTTCGCCGTGGAGGTGGCCCTGTTCCGGTTGGTGGAGTCGTGGGGTGTGCGCCCGGACTTCGTGGCGGGGCATTCGGTCGGTGAGTTCGCGGCGGCGCACGTCGCGGGGGTGCTGTCGCTGGATGATGCGGCGCGGTTGGTCGCGGCGCGGGGCCGGCTGATGCAGGACCTTCCCTCCGGGGGAGTGATGGTGGCGGTGGAGGCCTCGGAGGAGGAGGTGCGGGCCCTGCTGCCGGGGTTCGAGGACCGTGTGGGCATCGCCGCCGTCAACGGGCCTTCCTCGGTGGTGCTTTCGGGTGCCGGGGACGCGGTGGCGGAGCTGGCGGGGAAGCTTACGGCGGAGGGCCGCAAGACCAAGGCCCTCACCGTCTCCCACGCCTTCCACTCCCCGCTCATGGAACCGATGCTCGACGACTTCCGCACCCTCGTGGAAGCCGTCCCCTTCGCCGCACCGGCCCTGCCCGTGGTCTCCACCGTGACGGGCCGCCGCCTGACGGCCGCCGAACTCGCCGACCCCGGCTACTGGGTGGACCAGGTGCGCGCGGCCGTCCGGTTCGCCGACGCGGTGGGAACCCTCGCGGAGGCCGGAGCCTCCGTGTTCGTCGAGGTCGGGCCCGGAGGCATCCTGTCCGGCCTGGCCCGGCCCCTGCTGGACGCCGACTCCGCGCACGTCGTGCCCCTGCTGCGCGCGGACCGTGCCGAGGAGCAGGCCGCGGCCTCCGCGCTGGCCCTGCTGCACGTCCACGGCGTCCCGGTCGACCCGACCGCGCTGTCCGGCGCCCGCGACGACCGCCCCGCCCTCCACGACCTGCCCACCTACGCCTTCCAGCGCCGCCGCTACTGGCTGGAGTCCACGGCCTTCTCCGGCCGGCCCGCCGACGGCGCCGCCCCGGCCGCCGACCCCGCCGAGGCCGGGTTCTGGGACTCCGTGGACCGCGCCGACCTCGCCGCCTTCGCGCAGCGACTCGGCCTCACCGACGACGCCCCCCTCAGCTCCGTCCTGCCCGCCCTGTCCCTGTGGCGCCGCACCCACCGGGAGCGCTCCACCCTCGACGGCCGGCGCTACCGCACCGCCTGGCAGCCCGCGCCCGCCCCCACCACCACGCCCGCAGGCCCCGCCGGCACCTGGCTGGCCGTCGTCCCCGCCGCCCGCCCGGCCGGCGACGACCCGTGGACGGCCGACGCCCTGCGCGCCCTGGAGGAGCACGGCGCGACCGTACGCCCCGTGACGGTGGAAGCCGGCACCGGCCGCGAGGCACTCGCCGACCTGCTGCGCACCACCGCCGCCGCGCACACCGTCGACGGGGTCCTCTCCCTGCTGGCCCTGGACGAACAGCCGCACCGGGCCCACCCCGTGCTGGCGGAAGGGCTCGCCGCGACCCTCGCCCTGATCCAGGGCCTCGGCGACGCGGGCATCGACGCCCCCCTGTGGTGCGCCACCCGCGGCGCCGTCTCCACCGGTCCCGCCGACCCGCTGCGCAGCCCCCACCAGGCGGCGGTCTGGGCCCTCGGCCGGACCGCCGCGCTCGAACACCCCGGACGCTGGGGCGGACTGGTCGACCTCCCACAGCTGTTCGACGACCGCGCCGCCCGGCGCTTCGCGGCCGTCCTCGCCGGCACCCACGCCGACGAGGACCAGCTGGCCGTACGCGGCACCGGCGTCCTCGCACGCCGTCTGCTGCGCGCCCCCCAGGACCGGGCCGGCGCACCCGCCGCCCCCGAGGAGGCCTGGCGGCCCCACGGCACCGTCCTGATCACCGGCGGCACCGGAGCCCTCGGCGCCCATGTCGCCCGCTGGCTCGCCGGCGCCGGAGCGGACCACCTGGTCCTCACCAGCCGCCGCGGAGCGGACGCGGCCGGCGCGGACGCGCTCCGCACCGAACTGGAGGCCCTCGGCGCCCGGGTCACCATCGAGGCCTGCGACGTCGCCGACCGGGAAGCCGTGGCCCGGCTGCTCGCCGGCCTCCCGCCGGAACACCCCCTCACCGCCGTCGTCCACGCCGCCGGCACCGGCACCCCGGCCCTGCTGGCCGACACCACCCCCGAGGAGTTCGCCGCGGTCCTCGCCGGCAAGACGGCCGGCGCCCGGCACCTCGACGAGCTGCTGGCCGAACGGTCAGGAGCCCGGCCGCTGGACGCCTTCGTCCTCTTCTCGTCGATCTCCGGCGTCTGGGGTGCGGCCGGCCAGGCGGCGTACGCGGTCGCCAACGCCTCCCTCGACGCCCTCGCCGAACACCGCAGGGCCCGCGGGCTCACCGCCACCGCCGTGGCCTGGGGCCCCTGGGCCGGCGGTGGCATGGTCGAGGACGGCGACGCCGAGGACCGGCTGCACCGGCGCGGGCTGCCCGCCCTCGACCCGCCGTCGGCCATCGCCGCCCTGCGCGCCGCCCTCGACCGCGACGAGACGGCGGTCACGGTCGCGGACGTCGCCTGGGAGCGCTTCGCGCCCTCCTTCACGCTGCTGCGGCTCAGCCCGCTGCTCACCACGATCCCCGAGGCCGCCACGGCCCTCGCCGAGGCGGCCCGCGCGGCGGCGTCCGACGGTCCGGGCGACGGAGAGGTCCCCGCGTTCGCCCGCCGCACCACCGCCCTGCCCGCCGCCGAACAGGCCCGGGCCGTCCTCGCCCTGGTGCGCGCCGAGGCCGCCGCGGTGCTCGGCCACCAGGACCCGGAGGCGGTCCCCGCCGACCGGGCCTTCCGCGAACTGGGCTTCGACTCCCTCACCGCCGTGGAGCTGCGGGGCCGCCTCGCCAGGACGACGGGGGTCCGGCTCCCGGCCACCCTCGTCTTCGACCACCCGTCCCCGGCCGCCCTGGCCGCCCACCTGCTGTCCGAACTGACCGCCGCCGTCACCGGCCGCACCGCGGCCGACCCGGCGCCCACGGCTGCCGTCCGGACCGCCGACGACACCGAACCCCTCGCGATCGTCGCCATGAGCTGCCGCTACCCCGGCGAGGTGCGCACCCCCGAGGACCTCTGGCGCCTCGTCGCCGAGGGCCGCGACGCGGTCGGCGGCTTCCCCGCCGACCGCGGGTGGGACCTGGACTCCCTCTACGACCCCGACCCCGACCGGCCGGGCACCACATACGCCCGCGACGGCGGCTTCCTCTACGACGTCGCCGACTTCGACCCCTCCTTCTTCGGCATCTCCCCGCGCGAGGCCCTGGCGATGGACCCGCAGCAGCGGCTGCTCCTGGAGACCGCCTGGGAGGCCTTCGAACGCGGCGGCCTCGATCCCACCTCCCTGCGCGGCACCGCCACCGGCGTGTTCATCGGCTCCGGCTACCAGGACTACGCCTCCCGCCTGCGGAGCGTCCCCCAGGACCTGGAGGGCTACATCGGCACCGGCAGCTCCGCCAGCGTCGTCTCCGGGCGCATCGCCTACTCCTTCGGGCTGGAGGGGCCCACGCTCACCGTGGACACGGCCTGTTCCTCCTCCCTGGTCGCCCTCCACCTCGCCGCGCAGGCGCTGCGGCGCGGCGAGTGCGACCTCGCCCTGGCGGGCGGGGTGACCGTGATGTCCAGCCCCAACGCCTTCATCGAGTTCAGCCGGCAGCGCGGGCTGGCCGCCGACGGCCGCTGCAAGTCCTTCGCGGCCGCCGCCGACGGCACCGGCTGGGGCGAGGGCGTGGGCCTGCTGCTGGTGGAGCGGCTCTCCGACGCCCGCCGCCTCGGCCACCCCGTGCTGGCCCTCGTACGGGGCTCGGCGATCAACCAGGACGGTGCCTCCAACGGGCTCACCGCCCCCAACGGGCCCGCCCAGCAACGCGTGATCCGCCAGGCCCTCGCGGACGCCGGACTGGCACCGGCGGACGTGGACGCGGTCGAGGCGCACGGCACCGGCACCGTCCTGGGCGACCCCATCGAGGCGCAGGCGCTGCTGGCGACGTACGGTCAGGACCGGTACGGGCGGCGGCCGTTGTGGCTGGGCTCCCTCAAGTCCAACATCGGGCACACCCAGGCGGCCGCCGGGGTCGGCGGGATCATCAAGATGGTCGAGGCCCTGCGCCACGGCGTCCTGCCCAGGACGCTGCACGTCGACGCGCCGACCCCGCACGTGGACTGGTCGGCCGGCGCCGTCGAGCTGCTGACCGAGGCCGTCGACTGGACGGCCGGCACGGACCGCGTCCGGCGGGCCGGCATCTCCTCCTTCGGGGTCAGCGGCACCAACGCCCACGTCATCATCGAGCAGCCGCCCGCGCGGACCCCCGGTCCCGCCGCCGCCCGCCCCGCACCAGGGCCGGTCGCCTGGCCGCTCTCCGGAACCGGCCCCGAAGCCCTCCGCGAGCAGGCCGCACGCCTCCTCGACCACATCGAACGCCACCCCGCCGCGGAACCGGCGGACGTGGCCCTCACCCTGGCGAGCGCCCGCGCCGCGCTGGACCACCGGGCCGTGGTCCTCGGCACGCGGCGCGAGGACTTCCTGCCCGCGCTGCGCGCCCTCGCCTCGGACGACCCGGCCGCGCGGGCGGACACGACGGTCCGCGGCACGGCCGGCTCCCCGCCCAGGACGGCGTTCCTGTTCTCGGGCCAGGGCAGCCAGCGGCCCGGTATGGGGCGCGGACTGTACGCCTCCCACCCGGTGTTCGCCGACGCGTTCGACGAGGTCTGCGCCCACCTGGACGGGCACCTGGACCGGCCGCTGCGGGAGGTGGTCTTCGCCGAGGACGCGGACACGCTGCACGAGACGCGGTTCACCCAGCCCGCGCTGTTCGCGGTCGAGGTGGCGCTGTTCCGGCTGGTGGAGTCGTGGGGCGTGCGCCCCGACGTCGTCGCGGGCCACTCCATCGGCGAGTTCGCGGCCGCCCACGTGGCCGGTGTGCTCTCGCTGGAGGACGCCGCGGCCCTGGTGGCGGCGCGCGGCCGGCTGATGCAGGCCCTCCCCGAGGGCGGTGCGATGGTCGCCGTCGAGGCCTCGGAGACCGAAGTCCGCGCACTGCTCGCCGGGTTCGAGGACGCGGTGGGGGTGGCGGCCGTCAACGGACCGTCCTCGGTGGTGCTCTCCGGCGCCGAGGCGGCCGTGGCGCAGGTCGTCGCGAAGCTGTCCGCCGAAGGCCGCAGGACCAAGGCCCTCACGGTCTCCCACGCCTTCCACTCGCCGCTGATGGAGCCCGTGCTGGCCGACTTCCGCACGGCGGTGGAGGCGGTGTCGTTCGGGACCCCGGTGCTGCCGGTGGTCTCGACGCTGACGGGCGGCCCGGTGCCGACGGAGGAGTTCTGCTCCGTGGAGTACTGGGTGCGCCACGTCCGTGAGGCGGTGCGCTTCGCGGACGCCGTCCGGGCACTGGAGGACGAGGGCGCGGACACCTTCCTGGAAATCGGCCCGGGAGGCGTGCTCACGGCCCTGGCCGCGGGCCTCCTCGACGGCGGCCGGACAGCGGTCGCGGCACTGCGGGCGGACCGGCCGGAGGAGACGGCGGTGCTCACCGCCCTCGCCCAACTGCACGTCCGGGGCACCCCGGTGGACTGGACCGCGGTCCTCGCCGGCCGGGGCGCCCACCGCGTCGACCTGCCCACCTACGCCTTCCAGCGCCGCCGCTACTGGCTGGACGCCGGGCCCGCCGCGGGCGACCTCGCGGGCGCCGGACTGGGCCCCGCCGGCCACCCGCTGCTGGGCGCGGCCGTCGCCCTCGCCGGCGGTGAAGGCGCCGTCCTGACCGGCAGGCTCTCCCTCGCGGCCCAGCCCTGGCTGGCGGAACACCAGGTGATGGGAGCGGTCCTGCTCCCCGGCACGGCCCTGGTGGACCTCGCGGTCCGGGCCGCCGACGAGACCGGATGCGACCTGGTCGAGGAGCTCACCCTGCAGACCCCGCTGGTCCTGCCCGCCGAGGGCGCGGTCCGGATCCAGGTCGTGGTGGCGGGCCCCGACGGCGACGGGCGCCGCAGCGTCGGCGTCCACTCCCGGCCGGACGGGGCGGACCCGGACGCGCCCTGGTCGGTCCACGCGGTCGGCGTACTCGCCCCGCGGGCCGCCGGCGCCGGGATCGCGGAGGACCTCGCGCAGTGGCCGCCCGCCGACGCCCGGCCCGTCCCCCTGGAGGGCTCCTACGCGCGCCTGACCGAGCTCGGCTTCGGCTACGGCCCGCTCTTCCAGGGGCTCCGGGCCCTGTGGCGGCGCGGCGCGGAGTTGTTCGCCGAGGTCTCCCTGCCCGAGGACACCACCGCCGAGGGCTTCGGCGTCCACCCGGCGCTGCTGGACTCGGCCCTGCACGCCGTGGGCCTGGGCGGCCTGCTGCCCGACACCGGCCGGGGGCGCATCCCGTTCGCCTGGAGCGGCGTACGGCTGGAGGCGACCGGCGCCACCGCCCTGCGGGTCCGGCTGACCTCGCCCGGCCCGGACACGGTCTCCCTGTTCGCCGCCGACGGCACCGGCCGGGCGGTCGTCTCCGTCGACTCCCTGGTCCTGCGGACCGTGACGGCCGATCAGCTGCCGGGCGCCGGAGGCGTCGAGCACCAGGACGCGCTGTACCGGCTGGACTGGCCCGCCCTGCCGCCGGGCCCCCGGGACACCCCCGCGGACACCCCCGCCCCCCTCACCCGGGTCGAGGACCGTGCGGGCCTGCTCGCGCTCCTGGACGCCCCCGGCGGCCCGGACCGGCTCGCGGACACCGTCCTGGTGCCGGCACCGAGCGGCGCCCGCGACGCGTCGGAAGCGGAGCGGGTCCACACGGTGACCCGGGAGGGCCTCGCCCTCCTGCGCACCTGGCTCGAAGACGACCGGACCGCGGGCTCCCGGCTGGTACTGCTGACCCGCGGCGCCGTCGCCCCCGAACCCGGCGCCACCGTCGCCGACCCGGCCCAGAGCGCCCTGTGGGGCCTGGCCCGCTCCGCCCAGTCGGAACACCCCGACCGCCTGATCCTCGCGGACCTGCCCCCCCGGGACCCGGAAACGTCCGCAGCCCCGGATGCCCCCGCGGGCCCGGACGCCCCCGCAGGCCCCGAGGCGGAGGAGCGGCTGCTCGCCGCCGTGCTGACCACCGGGGAACCGCAGTTCGCCCTGCGCGGCACCACCGCTCACGTCCCCCGGCTCGCCCGCCGGAGCGCCGCCGACGCCCTGCGCCCCGCCCCCGGGGCGGCCGGCTGGCGGCTGACCACCGGCGCCGCGGGCGCCACCGGCACGCTCGACGCCCTCGCGCTCACCGAGAACCCCGCCGCGACCGCCCCGCTCGGCGAGGGCCAGGTCCGGATCGCGGTACGCGCCGCCGGCGTCAACTTCCGCGACGCCCTGATCGCCCTCGGCATGTACCCCGGCGAGGCCGCCCTCGGCAGCGAGGCCGCCGGCGTCGTCGTCGAGACCGGACCCGGCACGCCCGGCCTGGCCGCGGGGGACCGGGTGTTCGGCATGGTCCCCGAGTCGTTCGGCCCGCTCGCCGTCGCCGACCACCGGATGGTGGCGCGGATCCCGCACGGCTGGACCTTCACCGAGGCCGCCTCGGTGCCCGTCGTCTTCCTGACCGCCTACTACGCCCTGGTCGACCTGGCCGGCCTGCGGGCCGGACAGACGCTCCTGGTGCACTCGGCGGCGGGCGGCGTCGGCATGGCCGCCACCCAGCTCGCCCGCCACCTCGGTGCCGAGGTCTACGGCACCGCCGGGCCCGGCAAATGGGCGGCCCTGACGGCCACGGGCGGCCTGGACCGCGGCCACCTCGCCTCCTCCCGCGACCTCGCCTTCGAGGAGCGGTTCCGCACCGCGACCGCCGGCCGCGGCGTGGACGTCGTCCTCAACTCCCTCGCCGGGGAGTACGTCGACGCCTCGCTGCGCACCCTCGCCGACGGCGGCCGGTTCCTGGAGATGGGCAAGACCGACGTCCGCGACCCCCGGCAGGTCGCCGAGGAGCACCGGGGCGCCGCATACACCGCCTTCGACACCATCGAGGCCGGCCCCGACCGGATCGGCGCCATGCTCCACGAGCTCGTCGCCCTGTTCGAGGCCGGGCACCTGCGGCCCCTGCCCGTCACCTGCTGGGACGTCCGGCAGGCGCCGGCCGCCCTGCGCCACCTGAGCCAGGCCCGGCACATCGGCAAGCTCGTCCTCACCGTCCCCGCCGCCCCCGACCCCGACGGCACCGTCCTCGTCACCGGCGCCACCGGGGCGCTGGGCGGGCTCGTCGCCCGCCACCTGGTCGCCGCGCACGGCGCCCGCCACCTGCTGCTCACCAGCCGGCGCGGCCCCGCCGCCGACGGGGCCGGAGCGCTGCGCGAGGAACTCCTCGCCGCGGGCGCGCGTACGGTCACCCTCGCCGCCTGCGACACGGCCGACCGGGACGCGCTCGCCGCCCTGCTGGCGGCCGTCCCCGACGACCGGCCGCTGACCGCCGTGATCCACGCCGCCGGAGTCCTCGACGACGGCCTGGTCACCTCCCTCACCCCCGAGCGGCTGGAGGCCGTGCTGCGCCCCAAGGTGGACGCCGCGCTCCACCTGCACGAACTCACCCGCGCCGCCGACCTGTCCGCCTTCGTGCTGTTCTCCTCCGTCGCCGCGACCCTGGGCAGCGCCGGCCAGGGCAACTACGCCGCCGCCAACGCCTTCCTCGACGCCCTCGCCCAGCGCCGCGCCGCGGCCGGCCTGCCCGCCACCTCGCTGGCCTGGGGCCCCTGGGCCGAAGGCGGCATGGCCTCGGACATGGACGCCTCCGGGCAGGACCGGATGGCCCGCTCCGGGCTGGTCCCCTTCGGCGCGGCGGAGGGCCTCGCCCTGTTCGACGCGGCCCGGACCGGGGAGCGGGCCGTCGCCGTACCCGTACGCTTCGCCACCGCGGCCCCGGCCGCGGCGGGCCCCGACGCCGAACGGGCCGTACCGGCGGTGCTGCGCGGCCTGCTGCGCCCCGCCGCCCGGCGCACCGCCCGGGAATCGGTACCCGGCGGCGGCCCGGACGCCCTGCGCGAGCGGCTGGCCCGCCTGTCCGGGCCCGAACGGGACGGCGCCCTGCTGGACCTGGTGCGTACCCAGGTGGCGGCCGTCCTCGGCCTCGGCGGCCCCCGCGAGGTGGACCGCGACCGGGAGTTCAAGGTGCTGGGCTTCGACTCCCTCACCTCGGTGGAGCTGCGCAACCGCCTGAACTCCGCCACCGGACTGCGGCTGCCCGCCACCCTCGTCTTCGACTGCCCCACGCCCGTGGCCCTCGCCGCCCGCATCGGCGCCGACCTGGCACCCGAGCCGGCCCCGGCCTCGCCGGCGGTGTCCGTCTTCGGGGAACTCGACCGGC
This sequence comes from Streptomyces sp. NPDC032091, assembly GCF_055580265.1. NCBI lineage: Bacteria > Bacillati > Actinomycetota > Actinomycetes > Kitasatosporales > Streptomycetaceae > Streptomyces > Streptomyces sp. NPDC032091. The sequence continues at coordinate 101,993 of NZ_JBVILR010000013.1, forward strand.
TGGAGGAGCTCCTCGCCGCCGTCGGAGCCGACGACGCCCTCGTCCGCTCCCGGGTCAGGACCCGTCTGCAGGGGGTGCTCGCGGCCTTCACCGAAGGGTCCGCCCCCACCCCCGGCGACAGCTCCGACGAGCGGCTGCGCAGCGCCACCGTCGACGACATCTTCGCGCTCGTCGACGAGGAGCTCGACGGCCCCTGACCACCCGGAAGAGCCCGGACCAGCAGGTGCACACGACCGCGGCCGCACCACCGCACCCCTTGCCGACACTCCTCGACGGGTGAAGAACATGCAGAACGAGCAGCACGCACAGCACGAACAGCACGACCGGAACGAGCAGCACGACCGGAACGAACAGCACGCGAACGAGCAGAAGCTGCTGGACTACCTCAAGCGCGTGACGGCGGACCTCAAGCAGACCCGGCGCCGCCTGCACGAGGTGGAGGCGCAGGACCAGGAGCCGATCGCCATCGTCGCGACGAGCTGCCGCTACCCCGGGGGCGTCGACAGCCCCGAGGCCCTGTGGCGGCTGGTGGAGAGCGGCTCCGACGCCGTCACCGGCTTCCCCGAGGGCCGCGGCTGGGACCTGGAGGGGCTCTACGACCCCGACCCGGGCGTCCCCGGTACGTGCTACACCCGCGAGGGCGGCTTCCTCCACGACGCGGGCCGCTTCGACCCGGGCCTCTTCGGGATGTCCCCCCGCGAGGCCCTGGCCACCGACCCGCAGCAGCGGCTGCTCCTCGAAGTCGCCTGGGAGGCCTTCGAGCGGGCCGGGATCGCCCCCACCTCCGTCAAGGGCTCCCGCACCGGCGTGTTCGTCGGCCTCGCCTACCAAGGCTACGCGGGCAGCGGCGACACCCGCGAGGAGCTGGAGGGCTTCCTGCTCACCGGCACCGCCCCCAGCGTCGCCTCCGGCCGCCTCTCCTACACCTTCGGGCTGGAAGGCCCGTCGCTGACCGTCGACACCGCCTGCTCCTCCTCCCTCGTCGCCCTGCACCTGGCCGTCCAGGCGCTGCGCCGCGGCGAATGCACCATGGCCCTGGCCGGCGGCGCCGCCGTCATGGCCGCCACCGGCATGTTCACCGAGTTCAGCCGCCAGCAGGGCCTGGCCGTCGACGGCCGCTGCAAGTCCTTCGCCGCCGACGCCGACGGCACGGGCTGGGGCGAGGGCGTCGGCATGCTGCTCGTCGAGCGGCTCTCGGACGCCCTGCGCAACAACCACCCCGTCCTGGCGGTGGTCCGGGGCAGCGCCGTCAACCAGGACGGCGCCTCCAACGGCCTCACCGCCCCCAACGGCCCCGCCCAGCAACGGGTGATCGAGCAGGCCCTGGCCAGTGCCGGGCTGTCGGCCGCCGACGTGGACGCCGTCGAGGCGCACGGCACCGGCACCGTCCTCGGCGACCCCATCGAGGCGCAGGCCCTGCTCGCGACCTACGGCCGAGACCGGCCGCAGGAGCGCCCGTTGTGGCTCGGCTCCCTCAAGTCCAACATCGGCCACACCCAGGCGGCCGCCGGCGTCGGCGGGATCATCAAGATGGTCGAGGCCCTGCGCCACGGCGTCCTGCCCAGGACCCTGCACGCCGAGGAGCCCTCCCCGCACGTCGACTGGACCTCCGGCGCCGTCCGCCTCCTCACCGAACCCGTCACCTGGGCGGAGGACGGCCGGCTGCGCCGGGCCGCCGTCTCCTCCTTCGGGGTGAGCGGGACCAACGCCCACACCATCATCGAAGAGGCCCCGGCGCTCCCCGAGCCGGCCCCGGCCCCCGCACCCGCCGCCGACCCGCTGCCGGTGGCCTGGACGCTCTCCGGCCGCGACACCACCGCCCTGCGTGAACAGGCCGAACGCCTCCTGCGGCACGTCCTCGGCCTCGGCGAGGTCAGCCCCGTGGACGTGGCCCACTCCCTGGCCGCCTCCCGGGCCGTCCTGGAGCACCGCGCCGCCGTCGTCGGCACCGGCCTGCCCGAACTCCTCGCCGGAGTCACCGCCCTCGCCGAGGCAGAGCCCGCCCCGAACCTCGTCGAGGGCACGGGCGGGCGTGAGACGGCGACCGCGTTCCTCTTCCCGGGGCAGGGCAGCCAGCACCTGGGCATGGGGCGCGAACTCCACGCGGCCCAGCCGGTGTTCGCCGAGGCCTTCGACGCCGCCTGCGCCGCCCTCGACCCGCACCTCGAACGCCCCCTGAAGGAGGTGGTGTTCGGGACGGACCCGGAGCTGCTGGAACGCACCGGGTACACCCAGCCGGCCCTGTTCGCCGTCGAAGTGGCCCTGTTCCGGCTGTTGGAGTCCTGGGGGGTGCACCCGGACCACCTGGCCGGGCACTCCGTCGGCGAATACGCGGTCGCCCACGCGGCCGGCGTGCTGTCGCTCCAGGACGCGGCGAAGCTCGTGGCCCTGCGGGGCCGGCTGATGCAGCAGCTGCCGCCGGGCGGGGCGATGGCCGCCGTCGAGGCCTCCGAGGCGGAGGTGCGGAAGCTGCTGGCGGGCAGGGAGGACCGGGCCGGCGTCGCCGCCGTCAACGGGCCGCGGTCCGTCGTCGTCTCGGGCGCCGCCGACGCCGTGTCCGCCGTCGTGGACCGGCTCGCCGCCGAAGGCCGCAGGACCAAGGCGCTCGCCGTCTCCCACGCCTTCCACTCACCCCTGATGGACCCGATGCTGGACGCCTTCCGGGCCGCCGTCGCCTCCGTCGCCTTCGCACCCCCGAAGCTGCCGGTCGTCTCCACCCTCACCGGAGGCCCGGTCGGCGCCGAGGAGTTCTGCTCGCCGGAGTACTGGGTCCGCCACGTCCGCGAAGCGGTCCGCTTCGCCGACGCCGTCGGCTCCCTCGCCGCCGAAGGCGCCACCACCTTCCTGGAGGTCGGGCCCGGCGGAGTCCTGGCCGCGCAGGCCGGGCACGTCCTCGACGACACCCGCGTCCTCGTCCCCCTGCTGCGCACCGACCGCCCCGAGCACCTGGCCGTCACCACCGCCCTCGCCCGGCTCCACGTCCACGGCACCCCCGTCGACTGGGCCGCCGTCCACGCCGGCCGCGGCGCCCGCCGCGTCGACCTGCCCACGTACGCCTTCCAGCGCCAGGACTACTGGCTCCGGCCCGCCGCCCCCGCCGGACGCCGGCCCGCGATCGAGGACCGGCAGTACGACATCACCTGGCAGCGGCAGCCCGTCCCGGCCGCCGGCCCCGTCGACGGGCACTGGCTCCTGCTGGCCCCCGCCGACGGCGCGGACCCCGCCGCCGCGGACCTCACCGGCGCCCTCCGCGACGCGCTCACCGCCCGCGGGGCCCGCACCACCCTCCTCACCGTGGACGCCGCCGAGGACCGCGGCGCCCTCGCCGGCCGGCTGCGGGAGGCCGCGGCCGACGCCGCCCCGCGCACCGTCGTCTCCCTGCTGGCCCTGGACGAGCGCCCCGCCGCCGGACTGGCCGCCCTCACCGCCGGCGACGCCGCCACCCTCACCCTGATCCAGGCCCTCGGCGACGCCGAGGTCGCGGCACCCCTGTGGTGCGCCACCCGCGGCGCCGTCACCACCTCACCGCAGGACCCGCCGACGGCCCCCGCCCAGGCCCGGACCTGGGGCCTCGGCCGGGTCGCCGCGCTGGAGCACTCCGGCCGCTGGGGAGGCCTCGTCGACCTGCCGGCGGACTGCGACGCCGCCGCCCTGGACCTCCTGCTCGGGATCCTCACCGGTGACGGCCCGGAGGACCAGCTGGCCGTCCGCCCCGGCGGGGTCCTCGCCCGCCGCCTCTCCCGCACCCCCGACACCGAGACCCGCCGCACCGTCGACTGGCGGCCGCGCGGCACGGTCCTGATCACCGGCGGAACCGGCGCCCTCGGCGGCCACGTCGCCCGGCTGCTGGCCGGCCGCGGCGCCGAACACCTCGTCCTCGCCGGCCGGCGCGGCCCCGCCGCCGAGGGCGCCGCGGAACTGACCGCCGAACTGGAGGCACTGGGCGCCCGGGTGACCGTCGCCGCCTGCGACGTCGCCGACCGGGACGCCCTCGCCCGGCTCCTCCGCGAACTCACCGGCCCGGCCGCCGAACAGCCCCTCACCGCCGTCGTGCACACCGCCGGCGTCGACACCCCCGCCCTGCTGGCAGACACCGGCCCGGCCGCCTTCGACGCCGTCCTGGCCGCGAAGGCCGCGGGCGCCGTCCACCTCGACGCCCTCCTGCGCGAACTCCCCGCCGGCCACGAGCTCGACGCGTTCGTCCTGTTCTCCTCCATCGCCGGCGTGTGGGGCGCGGGCGGGCAGGCCGCCTACAGCGCCGCCAACGCCCACCTCGACGCGCTCGCCGCCGCCCGCCGCGGCGACGGCCTGCCCGCCACCTCCGTCGCCTGGGGCCCCTGGGCCGGCTCCGGCATGGCCGCCACCCCCGAGATCGCCGACGGCCTGCGCAAGCGCGGCCTGGAACCCCTGCCCGCCGACGAGGCGCTCGCCGCCCTGGACCGGGCGGTCGGCCGCGGCGCCACCGCCGTGACCGTCGCCGACGTCGACTGGGCCCGCTTCGCCCCGACCTTCACCGTCGGCCGCTCCAGCCCCCTCCTCGCCGGCCTGTCCGAGGTCCGCGACGCCGCGAGCAGCCGCTCCACGGACACCGGCGGGGCCGAGGACACCGCCCGGGCCCTGCGCCGCACCCTCGCCGGGGCCGACCCCGCCGACCGGGACCGCACCCTCGTCGAACTCGTTCGGCGCGAGGCCGCCGCCGTACTCGGCCACCCCGGCCCCGAAGCCGTCGAACCGGGCCGCGCCTTCCGCGACCTGGGCTTCGACTCCCTCACCGCCGTCGAACTGCGGGGCCGGCTGGTCCGCGCCACCGGACTGGACCTGCCCACCACCCTCGTCTTCGACCACCCCTGCGCCCTCGACCTCGCCGGCCGGCTCCTCGCCGAACTCCTCGGCGCCCAGGAGCCGTCCGTGGCCATGGCCACCCGGGCCGCCGCCGACGACGAACCGATCGCGATCGTCGCGATGAGCTGCCGCTACCCCGGCGGCGCCCACTCGCCCGAAGAACTGTGGCGGCTGGTCGAAGAGGGCACCGACGCCATGTCGGTCTTCCCCGACGACCGGGGCTGGGACCTCGACGCGCTCTACCACCCCGACCCCGACCACCCCGGCACCACCTACGCCCGGGCCGGCGGCTTCCTCTACGACCTGGCCGACTTCGACGCCGCGTTCTTCGGCATCTCGCCGCGCGAGGCCACCGCCATGGACCCGCAGCAGCGGCTCCTCCTGGAAACCTCCTGGGAGGCCTTCGAACGGGCCGGCCTGGACCCGGCGACCGTCCGCGGCAGCCGCACCGGGGTGTTCGTCGGATCCGGCTACCAGGACTACCTCCGGCGCGGCCTGGCCGTCCCCGAAGGCGTCGAGGGCTACCTCGGCACCGGCAACGCCGCCAGCGTCGCCTCCGGCCGCATCGCCTACACCCTCGGCCTCGAAGGGCCGGCCGTCACCATCGACACGGCCTGCTCCTCCTCCCTCGTCGCCCTGCACCTGGCGGCCCGGTCCCTGCGCCAGGGCGAATGCGACCTGGCCCTCGCCGGCGGCGTCACCGTCATGTCCAGCTCCGGCGCCTTCGTCGAGTTCAGCCGCCAGCGCGCCCTGTCCGCCGACGGCCGCTGCAAGGCCTACTCCGCAGACGCCGACGGCACCGGCTGGGGCGAGGGCGCCGGCATGCTGCTGGTGGAACGCCTCTCCGACGCCCGCCGCAACGGCCACCCCGTCCTCGCCGTCATCCGCGGCTCCGCCGTCAACCAGGACGGCGCCTCCAACGGCCTCACCGCGCCCAGCGGCCGCGCCCAGCAGCTCGTCATCCGCCAGGCCCTCGCCGACGCCGGCCTGACCACCGCCGACGTCGACGCCGTCGAAGGACACGGCACCGGTACCCGCCTCGGCGACCCCATCGAAGCCTCCGCCCTGCTCGCCACCTACGGACAGGACCGCGACACCGGCCGGCCCCTGTGGCTCGGCTCCCTCAAGTCGAACATCGGCCACACCCAGGCCGCCGCGGGCGCCGGCGGCATCATCAAGATGGTGCAGGCGCTGCGGCACGGCCTGCTCCCCAGGACCCTGCACGCCGACGAGCCCACCCCGCACGTCGACTGGACCGCCGGCGCCGTCCGCCTGCTCACCGCCCCCGTCCCCTGGGAACCGGACACCGGCGGCCGGCCCCGCCGCGCCGGGGTCTCCTCCTTCGGCATGAGCGGCACCAACGCCCACGTCATCATCGAGGAGGCACCCCGCCCCGAACCCGCCCCCGAACCGGCCCCCGAACCGGCCCCCGCCCCGGCCGCCGCCCCCGGGCCCCGGCCCCTGTCCGCGGCCGCCACCGCCCTGCCGCTCGCCGCCCGCACCGTCCCCGCCTTGGAGGAACAGGCGGCCCGCGTCGCCGCCCTGCTGCGCGAGGACCCCGGCACCGACCCGCGCGCGACCGGCCACGCCCTCGCCACCACCCGCACCCCCTTCGCCGAACGCGCCGTCGCCGTCGGCGAGGACCGCGACGAGCTGATCGCCGCCCTCGACGCGCTCGCCTCCGGCGCCTCCCACGCCGGCGCCGTCCGCGCCACAGCCGCCGCCCCCGCCCAGCCCGTGTTCGTCTTCCCCGGCCAGGGCTCCCAGTGGGCCGGCATGGCCGTCGGCCTCCTCGACACCTCCGAGGTCTTCCGCGACCGGATCGCCGCCTGCGGCCGGGCCCTTGCCCCCCATGTGGACTGGGAGCTCGAAGACGTCCTGCGCGCCGCGGCCGGCGCCCCCGCCCTGGAAACCCCCGACGTCGTCCAGCCCGCGCTCTGGGCCGTGATGGTCTCCCTCGCCGAACTCTGGCGCTCCTGCGGCGTCCGCCCCGCCGCCGTCGTCGGCCACTCGCAGGGCGAGATCGCCGCCGCCGTCGTCGCCGGAGCCCTCACCCTCGACGACGGCGCCCGCCTCGTCGCCCGCCGCAGCGCCCTCCTGCTGCGCCTGTCCGGACAGGGCGGCATGGTCTCCCTCCCCCTGCCGGAGACCGAGGCCGCCGCACGCATCGCCCCCTGGGACGGCCGCCTCGCCGTCGCCGCCGTCAACGGCCCCCGCACCGTGGTCGTCGCCGGGGACCGCGAAGCCCTGGCCGAACTTCTCGACACCTGCGCGGCCGACGGCGTACGCGCCAAGCGGGTCCGGGTCGACCTCGCCTCGCACTGCCCCCAGGTCGAATCCCTGCGCGGGGAACTCGCCGCGGAACTCGCCTCCCTGGCACCCGCCGTGCCCGCGGTCCCGTTCCACTCGACGGTCACCGGGGCCCCCCTCGACACCCCGCCCGACGCCGCCTACTGGTACGGCAACCTGCGCCGCACCGTCCGCTTCGAACAGGCCGCACGCGGCCTGCTGGCCGCCGGACACCGGGTGTTCATCGAGGTCAGCCCGCACCCCGTGCTGGTCTACGGGCTCCAGGACATCATCGACGACACCCCGACGCAGACCCCCGCCGCCGTCCTCACCACCCTCACCCGGGCCGAAGGCGGCGCCCGCCGCTTCCTCACCTCCCTCGCCGAGGCCCACGCCCACGGTGTCCCCGTCGACTGGAACACCGTCCTGGACGGCGGCACGGACCGGCCCGGCCCGCCCCCCGCCCTGCCCACCTACCCCTTCCAGCGGCAGCGCTACTGGCTCGACGCCCCCGACACGGCCGCCGGCCCGGCGCCCGCGGCCGGATCCGACGCCGACGCCGGATTCTGGGAGGCCGTGGCCCGCGAGGACCTCACCGCCCTCGCCGGGGAACTGGGCATCGACGAGGACGCCACCCTGCGCACCGCGCTCCCCGCCCTGCACACCTGGCACCGGGGCCGCCGCGACGAGGCCGCCACCGACGCCTGGCGCTACCGCATCGCCTGGAAGCCGGTGGCCGACCCGGCGCCCGGCCCCCTCACCGGGACCTGGCTCGCCGTCGTCCCCCGCGACCTGCCCGGCGACCCCGCCGTCGAACTGGCCCTGGACTCCCTCGCCGCCCACGGCGCCCGGATCGACCGCCTGGACGTCGCGGGCGACACCGACCGGCAGGGCCTCGCCGACGCCCTGCGCGGCCGCGCCTCGACCGGTGTCGTCTCCCTGCTCGCCCTCGACGAACGGGCCCACCCGGAGCACCCCGCCGTTCCCCTCGGCCTCGCCACCACCCTGCTCCTCGTCCAGGCGCTCGGCGACGCCGGCCTCGACGCCCCCCTGTGGTGCCTGACCCGCGGCGCGGTCTCCACCGGCCCCGCCGACCCCGTACGCTCCGTCCGCCAGGCGCCCGTGGCCGCCCTGGGCCGGGTCGCCGCCCTCGAACACCCCGGCCGGTGGGGCGGCCACATCGACCTGCCCGCCGAGGTACGGGCCACCGACGGCCGCACCGGCCGCAGGCTGGCCGCCGCCCTCACCGGCGCCGGCGGCGAGGACCAGCTCGCCCTGCGCCCCGACGGGGTCCTCGCCCGCCGCATGCTCCGCGCCACCGGCGACGGGGCGGCCCCCGCAGGCCCCGGCTGGCAGCCCCGCGGCACCGTCCTGGTCACCGGCGGCACCGGCCACATCGGCGGCGGCGTCGCCCGCTGGCTCGCCGGAGCCGGCGCCGCCCACCTGGTGCTCGCCGGCCGCCGCGGCCCCGACGCCGAGGGTGCCGCGCAGCTCGCCGCCGAACTGGAGGCCCTCGGGGCCGGCGTGACCCTGGCCGCCTGCGACATGGCCGACCGGGAGGCCGTGGCCCGGCTCCTGGACTCCCTCGACGCCCTGCCGCCGCTGAGCGCCGTCGTCCACGCCGCCGGCACGGGCACGCCCGCCATGCTCGCCGACACCACCGTCGCCGACTTCGGCTCCCTCTTCGGGGCGAAGGCGGCGGGCGCCGCCCACCTGGACGAACTCCTCGCCGACCGGGAACTCGACGCCTTCGTGCTGTTCTCCTCCGGAGCCGCCGCCTGGGGCAGCGGCGCCCAGGCCGGATACGCGGCCGCCAACGCCTTCGTGGACGCCCTCGCCGAGGACCGCCGCGCCCGCGGCCTGGCCGCCACCTCCGTGGCCTGGGGCGCCTGGGGCGGCGGCGGCATGGTCGACCGGGCGGCCGAGGAACGGCTGCGGCTGCGCGGCCTCGACCCCATGGACCCCGGCCTCGGCGTGCTGGCCCTGCGCCGCGCGGTCGAACGCGGCGACACCACCGTGGTCGTCGCCGAGGTGGACTGGACCCGGTTCGTCCCCGGATTCACCGCCGCCCGGCCCAGCCCCCTGATCGCCGACCTGCCCGAGGTGCGCCGGCTCACGGCCGCCGAGGACGGCGGCACGGACGGCCCGGGCGACGGCGAACCGCCGCTGCTGCGCCGCCTCGCCGGACTCCAGGGGGCCGATCCGGCCCCGGTCGTGCTGGAGTTCGTACGCTCCGAGGCGGCCGCCGTACTCGGCCACCCGGCCGCCGACGCGGTGGGGGAGCGGCAGGTCTTCCTGGAGCTCGGCTTCGACTCGCTCACCGCCGTCCGGCTCGCCAAGCGGCTCGGCCGGGCCACCGGCATGAAACTGCCCGGCACCCTGGTCTTCGACCACACCACCCCCGCCGCCCTGACCGCCCGCCTCCTCGAACTGCTCGCCCCGCGCCCCGGCGCCACCGCCCCGGCCCCGGCCGGCCCCGCCGCCGACGCACCCGGCGAGGACCTGCTCGTCGCCCTCTACCGGCGGGCGGCCGAGACCGGCCGCCTCACCGAGGGCATCGGGATGGTCACCGCCGCCGCCCGGCTGCGGCCCGTCTTCGACGCCGCCGACGCCGCCGGCCACCGGCCCGTCCCGGTCCGTCTGGCCCACGGCGACGAGGGCCCCCACCTGGTCTGCTTCGGCCCCTACATGGCCCCCTCCGGGGTCCACCAGTACGCCCGCTTCGCCGCGGCGTTCGGCGGCCGGCGCACCATCTGGGGGCTGCCCGAGCCGGGCTTCGGCCCGGGCGAGTCACTGCCCCGCGACGTCGAGGCCCTCGTCGAGGTCCACGTCGGCTCCGTCATCGCCTGCGCGGGCGAGGAGCCGGTGGTCCTCGTCGGCTACTCCTCCGGCGGCTGGGTGGCCCACGCCGTCGCCTGCCGGCTGGAGCGGCTGGGCCGGCCCGTCGAAGGCATCGTGATGCTCGACAGCTTCACCCGCGCCGAAGGCATGGGGGAGCGGTTCCAGGCCGCCGTGGTGCGCGAGCAGTCCGACCGCTTCGAGTTCATCTCCGCACCCGGCACCCAGCTCACCGCGATGGGCGGCTACCTCGCCCTCTTCGAGGACTGGCGGGCCCCCGAGGCGACGGCCCCCACCCTCGTCGTCCGCGCCGCCGACCGGATGGCGCAGGACGCGGACCCGGCCGCCGGCCGGACCGACGACCGCCCTCCGGCCCCCGAACACGCCCAGACCGTCACCGAAGTGCCCGGCAACCACTACACGCTGATGGAACGCCACGCCGAGTCCACGGCCACCGCCGTCGACGAGTGGATCCTCAAGCTGCCCTGACCCGCCCCGCCCCTCACGTCCCCTCCGAAAGGACACGACCGCTCCGTGAACACCCCGACCACCACCACCGACAGCAGCCTGTGGATCCGCCGGTTCGAGCCGAGGCCCGACAGCTCCGTCCGGCTGGTCTGCCTGCCCCACGCGGGCGGCTCCGCCGCCTTCTACCTGCCCGTCGCCCGCGCCATGCCCGACTTCGCCGACGTGCTGTGCGTCCAGTACCCCGGCCGGCAGGACCGGCGAGCCGAGCCCCCCGTCGACAGCATCCCCGCCCTCGCCGACCAGGTCTTCACCGCCCTGCTGCCCTGGGCGGACCGGCCGCTGGCCTTCTTCGGGCACAGCATGGGCGCCTCCGTCGCCTACGAGGTCGCCCGCCGCTTCGAACGCGAGAAGGGAATCGTGGCGGCCGCCCTGTTCGCCTCCGGCCGCCGCGCCCCCTCCGCGTACCGGCACGAAACCGTGCACCTGCGCGACGACGACGGCCTGATAGAGGAGATGAAGGCGCTCAGCGGCACCGACAGCCGGCTCCTCGGCGACGAGGAGGTGCTGCGGATGGTCCTCCCGGCCCTCCGCGCCGACTACCGGGCCGCGGAGACCTACGCCCCCGAGCCGGGGGAGCGGCTGCGCTGCCCGGTGACGGCCATGGTCGGCACGGACGACCCGAAGGTGACGGTGGCCGAGGCCGCCGCCTGGGCCGGGCACACCGAAGGCCCCTTCGATCTGAAGGTGTTCTCCCCGGGCCACTTCTACCTGGTCCGCGACCACGCCGAGGTCATCGCGGCCATGGCCGACCGGCTCCGCCCCGCCCCCGCGGCCTGACGGAGGCTCACGGGACGTTCCGGCGCTGCCCGTTCTCGAAGTAGGCGGCCAGCACCGGATCGAGCGGCGGGACCCTGCGCGGGGTCCCGCCGTCCCGCAGCGACTGCGTCGCCCCGTACCCCGCCGCCACGGCCATCCGGGCGGCGACCGGGGAGGTGTCCGTGGGGCCGCCCTCGCGGACGAAACGCAGGAACTCGTCGATCAGCAGCGGGTCCGCCCCGCCGTGCCCGCCGTCCGACGGGGCCGCGGGCACGGGGTGGCGGGCGTCCGGCTCGGCCCGGTAGGACGAGCGCCGGGTGTTCCAGACCCTGACCTCGCCGCCCGGGCCGTCCCCGAAGTTCTCCAGCCGGCCCGCGTCCCCGATGACGGTGTAGTTGCGCCAGTAGTCGGGGGTGAAGTGGCACTGCTGGTAGGCGGCCAGGACCCCGTTGCCCAGGCGCAGGTTCATCAGCGACACGTCCTCGACGTCGATCACCGGGTTGAGGTCCCGCTGGGTGCCCGGCGGCCAGTGCCCCTCCCGCGTGTACCAGTCGGCCGTCTTCGGCTCGCCCGGCGCCCGGCGGTGCGGGATCGCGCCGTAGACCATCAGGTCGCCCAGGGCCTGCACGTCCTCGGTGTAGGACCCGGCCAGCCAGTGCAGGACGTCCAGGTCGTGCGCGGCCTTCTGCAGCAGCAGCCCGTGGGTGAAGCGGCGTTCGGCGTGCCAGTCCTTGAAGTACCAGTCGCCGCCGTAGCCCACGAAATGCCGGATCCACACCGTCTTCACCGCCCCCACCGCGCCCCGCGCGATCAGGTCCCGCATCAGCCGGACCACCGGCATGTGGCGCATGTTGTGCCCCACGTACAGCCGGGTGCCCGTCTCGTACGCGGTGCGCAACACCTCGTCACAGCGCTCCACGCTGATGTCCAGCGGCTTCTCCACGAAGACCGGCCGGCCGGCCCGCAGGGCGCGCCCCGCCAGCTCGGCGTGGGTGTGGTCCGGGGTGAGGACCAGGACGGCGTCGATCCCGGGCCGCCCGATCACCTCCCGCGGGTCCGCGCCGACCCGCGCGCCGGGGAACGCCCCGGCCGCGGCGGCCCGGGCCCGCGGGTCCGGGTCGGCGACCGCGGTCACGACGGCGCCCCGGCCCGGCCGGTGCGCCGTCCGGGCCAGCGCCCCGCGCAGCCCGTACCCGAGGACCCCGATCCTGATGTCCGGCACGGCCGCCCTCCTCTGCTCCAGGACGCAGGTCTACCACCCCGGGCGCACCGTGCGACAGGGCACCGCGGGCCGCTCAGCGGCCGGGGTCGCGCCGGATCTCGAAGTGGTCGATCCGTTCGCCGGTCTCGGCCAGCGCGCTCACCTTCAGCCGGGGGAAGCGGCCCGTCTCCACCTCCACCGCGAGGAAGGAGTAGTTCGTGTACCGCACCCGCGACCACTCCACCGTCTCCGGCGCCTTCGCCCCGCCCTTGACCCAACGGTAGGTGTCCACGGAGTCCCGGTCGGCGACGTGGCCCTCGTACGAGTCGGGGACCGGGAAGGCGTACAGCGAGCGCCCGGCCGCGCCGGCGGTCACGTACACGATGCCGTCCCGGGTCGGGTCGGTGCGCTCGCCGATCGGCACCTTCCGCCCGACCCTGCCCCCCTTGATGGCGTCGGTCCGCTCGTACACGTGGTTGTGGCCGTTGACGACGAGGTCCACCCGGTGCTTCTCGAACAGCGGCACCCACACGTCCCGCACCCCGCCCTCGGAGGCGTGCGCGCTCGTCGTGGAGAAGGCGCAGTGGTGGAAGAACACCACGATGAAGTCCACGTCGCGGTGGTGCCGCAGCTCGCCCAGGCGCCGGTCCAGCCAGGCGGTCTGCCGGCCGCCGCTGATGCCGAAGTTGACGGGGATCTCGTACGAGACGTCGTTGGCGTCGAGCGCGACCACACCGACGTTCCCGTGGACGAAGGAGTACGCGCCGGGCTGGTTCACCGGGTCGGGGCCGTTGTCCGGCAGCGACCAGCGGGCGTTCTGGCCGCCGTAGCCCTGCGGCGAGTACCAGGCCTCCATGTCGTGGTTGCCGGTGGTCACCATCCACGGCACCGTCTTGGCGACCGTCTCCGTCTGCGCGAGGAACAGGTCCCAGGCGCGCGCGTCGTAGGTGTCGCCGGTACCGCCCGCGCCGGAGGAGTCGGCGTAGCAGATGTCGCCCGCGTGCAGGTGGAAGGCGGGGTTCTGGGCGAGCAGCACCGCGTCGTTGCCCAGCGCGTGGTAGCTGACGCCCTGGTCGCCGAAGGCGGTGAAGGTGAAGTCCTCGGGGCGCGCCGGAGCCGTGGTGAAGGTACCGAGCGTGCCCAGGTTGCGGTGGTCGGCCGGGTCGAAACCGTCGTGGCCCACCCCGTAGTAGTAGGTCTGCCCCGGGTGCAGCCGGTCCAGGGCCACGTGCAGGTGGAACTGCTCCGCCGCGGCGATCCTGCCGCCGCCCAGCACCGGGGTGCTCAGGTGCCGCACCTCGGCCTCGATCCGGACGCCGAGCGCCCACGGGCTGGTGCCCAGCCGCAGGTACGGCTTGCGCACCGCGAACGGCACCTGCCAGGAGACCCGCATCTGCGTCTTCGGGTCGGCCCCGTACTGCAGGTGCCGCCCGAACGGCGCGGCCGTCGAGCCGTCGACCCCGCGCCGCTCACCGGAGGAGACCAGGGTGGGCGCGGCGTAGGCGGGCGAGGCCGCCCCCGCGCCCAGCCCCAGGCCCGCCACGGCCGCCGTCAGCGCGCCGGCGCGCAGCGCACGGCGCCGGGTGAACGTGGCGCGCAGGTACTCGTGCTGCTCGGCCATGCTCATCCTGGCGGCGAGCGCACGGGGGATTCCGAAATCGGGTACGTCCGGTTCCATGGGGTGAACTTCCTCTCCCGAGGCGACGTCCGGCGCACCACCGGGTGAACGGCGCCGGTACGAACCCCCATGAGAGCCCATGGAATCCCCCGCCCCGGGTAATGGCTCAGTGCGCGGTCACCGTGTACGCGGCGAGTGCGCGGTTGCCGTGCGGCAGGGCGACGGCCCGCAGCACGTCGGCCTGGCTCAGGACGAGTTCCCGTACGGGCTCGCCGAGCGCGGCCAGGCGCCCCGGCTCCGCGACCAGGTCGAGGCAGGCGGCGATCTCCCAGTCGCCGTCCTGCAGTTCCGCGGTGTCGACCCGACCGCCGCCGTCGGCCGTCCAGCCGGCCCCAGGCAGGAGCCGCAGCAGCGCCTCACGGGAGAAGGGCGTGCGGACGTTGCCCTGACCGTGCGATCCCGCGGCCTCGACCTGCCCCTGGACGAGCACGGCCAGGAGGTGCGCGAGCCGGTCGCCGGACGAGGGCGTCAGGTCCCACTCGGCGAAGCACAGCCGCCGCGCCCAGGGCCGCACCCGCGCCAGTGTGTCGCGCAGCTGCCCGAGCGAGGCGAAGTACCAGGCGCAGTGCGCGAGCACCACGTGGTCGAAGGCGCCTTCGAGGAAGCCGGTCGAGGGGTCGAGGACGTCGGTGCCGAAACGGAAGTCGATGCGCGGCCCGAGCCGCCCCGCGGCCAGCCGGGCGGCCGACGCGCCGAGCGTGACGGGTGCCCCGTAGGAGGGGTCGGCCACGTCGACGGCCACCACCCGTCCCTCGGACCCGACGGCCTCCGCCAGCACGGCGGTCATGTCGCCCTGGCCGCACCCCAGTTCGAGGACGGTCGCACCCGGCGCGATGCCCCAGCCGGCCACGAGGCGGGCGCGGTGGCGGGTCTGGGCCAGCTGGATGCCGGGGCTGTGGTCGGCGGCGGCCATGGCGGCCGCGATCGAGGGCGCCTCGGCGCGCGGATCGGAGTGGTTCACGGAGTCCCTGCTGACGCTCGTCGGGTCGGTGCGGGCCGATGGTACGAGACGCCCGGGGGAACCGCCGCGGCGCGAGGCCGGCCGGCCCGGCACCGGCGTGCCGGAAAACCGTTGGCCCGGTCGTGGGGGTGAGCCTAGGGTTCGGCCCATGACGATCATCACCCCCCATGCCGTGGACCGGTCCGTGTCCCTCACCGCCCGGGCGCTCCGAGGGGTGGCGCACCTCGACTGGTCCGTACCCGCCGCCGGGCTGGAGTGGAGCTGTTACGACACGGCCGTCCACATCGCGGGCGACTTCACCGCGTACGCCGCCCAGCTCACCGGGCGCGCGTCCGGCGGGTACGTCCCGTTCGAGATCAGCGCGGACCCCGGCACCACCCCCGAGGGCCTCGTCGAGGTCATCGAGGCCACCGGGGGCCTGCTGTCCGCCGCCGTGGCCGCGGCCCGCCCCGGGGACCGGGCCTGGCACCCGTACGGCATGGCGGACGCGGGCGGTTTCGCGGCCATGGGCGTCGTCGAGACCCTGCTGCACACCCACGACATCCTGAACGCCCTGGGCGTCCACGACTGGGAGCCCGACCCGGACCTCTGCCGGCAGGTCCTCGACCGGCTCTTCCCGCAGGCGCCGCACGCCGGCGCCCCCTGGCCGACCCTGCTGTGGGTGACCGGCCGGGCCGCCCTCGGGGACCTGCCCCGCCGGCCGGTCTGGCGCTGGTACGCCGAACCCGTCCCGGCGGGCCGCGTCGTCCTGTGCGAGATCTCCCCGCAGGTCGCCGCCGACCTCCACGCGGGCGGCACCGGCGGATTCGCCTGGGCCGGGGACGGCCCCGGCGAGGGCACCCGGGTCGCCTCCGCCATGGTGCTCAAGGCCAGGGAACAGGGCACGTACCGCCCGGGGTGGGGCCCGTACGCCATCGTCCGGACGGAGGACCGCCGCGCGATCGGCGGCATCGGGTTCCACGGCGCCCCCGACGCCGACGGGAACGCGGAGGTCGGCTACGACCTCGTCCCGTCGGCCCGCGGCAACGGCTACGCCACCGACGCGCTGAACGGCCTCGCCGCCTGGGCCTTGGGGCAGCCCGGCGTGACCGCCCTGCACGCCTCGATCGACCCGGACAACGCCCCCTCCCACGGCGTCGTCGGCCGGGCGGGCTTCGAACGGACCGGCGCCACCGACGACCACGGCCTCCGCTACGTCCTGCGGGCCCCGCAGGGCTGACCCGCCCGGTCCTCAGTCCGTCCCGTTCGCGATGCGCAGGGCCAGGGCCTGCAGGATCTCCTCGGTGGAGGTCGCGGGGTCCGTCTCGTCGTAGGCGTCCGCCACCGCCTCGAACGCCAGGATGAACCCGTTGACCAGCGCGTTGAGGGGTTCCGACACCTGTTGCAGCACCGACAGGCCGATCTCCGCGGCGTCCGCCTCGGCGGGCACCGTGAACCGGTCCGGGGTCACCTCGCCCAGCAGCTCGGAGATGTACTCGACCCCGACGCCGCCGCGCAGGCCCACCAACGCGGCGATGGCCTTCAGCCGCGCGTCGTCGTCCCTCATCGCGCCCCCGTGCCCGGCCGCCGGTCGGTCGTCAGTCATGGCGGGGCGCCTGCCCGCCTTCCCCGGGTTCATGCCCGTGGCGCGCGGGAACCCGGCCCGCGGTGCGCCGTATGAGGGGCGGCCGGGCGGGTAGGCGCCGCCAGCGGGCCACGCTCCCGCGTCTCCCGACACGAAAGGACGTGAGTACGGTGCGCATCGCATTCCTGACGGCGACCGAAGGCGTCGAGGAAGTCGAACTGAACGAACCCTGGAAGGCGGCCCTGGGGGCCGGCTGGACGCCCCAGCTGGTCTCGACGGAGCCGGGGGAGGTCCAGGCGATGCGTCACCTGGACAAGGCCGGCACCTATCCGGTCGACCACGTGCTGACCGGGCCGTCCGACGACGGCTTCGACGCCCTCGTCCTGCCCGGGGGAGTGGCGAACCCCGACGCCCTGCGGATGAGCGAGGCCGCCGTCGGATTCGCACGCGGCTTCTTCGCGTCGGGCCGGCCGGTGGCCGCCATCTGCCACGCCCCCTGGCTGCTGGTGGAGGCCGACGTCGTCCGGGGGCGGACCCTGACCTCGTGGCCCAGTCTGGCCACCGACATCCGCAACGCGGGCGGCACCTGGGTGGACGAGCGGGTCCACGTCTGCCGGGCGGGGGCCAGCCCCCTGGTCACCAGTCGCAAACCGGACGACCTGCACGCGTTCTGCGAAGCGTTCGTGACCGTCTTCGGCGGCTGAACACGGCACCCCCGCGGCGTCCCCGCCGACCGGTCCGCGCCGGCCGACGGGGACGCCGTCGACCGGTGTCACTTCCGGCCGGCGGCGACACCTCCGAGCGGTTTCACTTCCACGGCGGCACGACCGCGGGGCCCCCCGCGCGCACCGCCTCGACGACGGCCTCGTGGAACGCCCGGCTGGCCTCCTCCCCGGCACACACCACCGGGCTGCCCGACAAGGTCAGCCAGTGCGCCCCGCCGCTGTACTGCACGGTGACGTGGGCCAGCCCGTCCGTCTCGGTCCAGGTGGTGTGGACATCGAGTTCACCGGTCAGGATCCCCTCCTCCTCCGTCCGTACGCCGCCGTGTCCGGCGAAGACGCCGAGCGTGGTCCATGACGCCCAACTCATGTGTTCTCCCGCAGCGGTTCGTTCAGGACGGAGGGGCGGCGACGAGGGTGAACAGACCGGTCGAGCCGGTGAGCTCCAGCACCCGGACCATCTGGTGGCTGGGAGCGGCGAGCACGAGGCGGTGCCGTGTCGCCCGGGCGCGCTGCTGGGTCGCCAGCAGCACGTTCAGTCCCGAGGAGTCGCAGAAGGACGAGTGGCGCAGGTCGACGACGATGTCCGCGCCGTCGGGGGCCTCGTCCAGGGCCGTCTTGAGCAGGGCTCTCAACTGCTCCGCGTGGTCGAAGTCCATCTCGCCGCTCACGTGGACGGCCTGCGGTTCCGCGCTGCGGGCCGCGGGCCGGCTGGTGCGGTCCTTGCCGCTGGTCATGGCGCACCTCCTGTATCCCTGGCATCTGCCCGGGGCGCGGTCGCCCATGCGTGCCGACGGCTCGGCCTCCCGCCGGGCCGGACGCGGGCCCCTCAGGTGTGGAGGCGGCTGTTGGTCCCGTCGTGGCCGTCGGCCTGGTCGTCGTCGAACCAGTAGTCGCCCGCCGCCAGGTACCGGAACGAGTGGCCGCGGTGGGCCGGGAGCGTGACCGTGGCCGCGCGCATGCCGTCGGCACGGGTCTCCAGCGGATGCGCGGCGGGGTTCCAGTGGTTGAAGTCCCCCACCACGCTGACCGGACCGTCCGGGTCGTCGCCCGGGAGGACGAAGGTGACCTGGGTGCGGCCCTTGAGCTGCTTGCGTTCGAGCACCGGTAACTCCCCACGGGTGGCGCTGGCAGAGGTCCGTGCACCCTCGCACGCTCCTCGCCGCCCCGGCCCCCGGCCACGCCGCCGGCCAGGGGAACCATCACCCGCCCGGCCCCTGCCCGGCCCCCGTACGCACCCGTACCGCCCGCGGCCCGCCCGCCGCCCTGGAGCGCCCCGTGCCTGTACCCGGCGGGCTTCCGGCGCGCGTTCGGCGACGAGCTGGCCGAGGCCTACCGCGAGGCGACCGAGGACGCCGGCCCCGGCGTCCGCGTCGGCGGGCTTCGCCGCCAGGGTCACCACCGGACGGACCGGCGCGGTGGCCGCCCTGCGCTGACGCCGCCGCGACGCCGCCTACGGCGGCCCGGGCCGGGCGGGGCGGGGCCGCGGGCAGGACCGGCACACCCACTGCGAGCGCCGGACCGCCGAGGGGCGGCGCCGCGACGCGTGGCCGGCGGCGCACAGGATGCGGTGGGGGACGTGGACCCCCTGCCACCCCGGCTCCACCAGCACCGCGCCCACCGCGGCGAGCCGGTCCCGGAACGCGGCCTCCGCCGCCTGCGGACACCGCCGGGCGCACACCCGGCAGATCCCCTGCCTCTGCTGGAGGTTGGCCGGCCGCGGCGCGACCAGATGGCCGGCGGCACACCGCACCGCATGCGGAACCGAGTTGCCCAGCCAGGCCCCTTCGAGCAACTGCGCACCGGCCTCGGCCAGTAGAAGCCGGAACGCCGTTTCGGCGCGTAACGAATGGGCGGGTCGTGATGGTTGCACGTGATCCCCCGGAATGTGAGGAATCCACCGTACGCAGGAGAGCGTCCCCTCCGCACCTCGCCGACGCGTCTCGCCAACGGCCCCCGCCCCCGCCCCGCGACGGGGAGGGGGCGGGGGGAACACCCGGCGCGGGTAAGGGCGTACGGTGCTGCTGTGATCACAGGTGAGACGACGACACCCGGTACCGCGCTGCTGCTGGCGGCCGCCCCGGTCGGCAAGGGCCGGCTGATCGACGCCACGCGCGTCCTGGCCACCCTCGCGGCCTGCCCGCCCAGTTCCCTGACCCGGACCGGCGCCGGGACCATCGTCGAGCTGGCCGACCCCACGGATCAGCAGACCGTCCTCACCCGCATCCGTGCCGCCGCGGCGGCCCCGGGCCCCCTCACGCTCCTCCTCGCGGGCCAGCTCCACCTCGACACGAGGCAGCACGGCATCCACCTGGCCCTCGCCCGGAGCACCCCCTCCACCCTGCGCTACACGGGACTTCCCTGGGCCTGGCTGGCCAGTGAGCTGGGTCCGCGGCGCCCGGGCACCACCACCGTCCTCGTCGACCTGGTGGCGACACCGGAGACGTGGCACAAGACCTGCGCGGAAGGCCTCACGCTCGGCCACGGCATAGCGCTGCACGGCCGCGTCACCCCTCCGCCGCCCCGGGGCAGGGTCGCGGCCCCGGCCTACCTGCAGGCCGTGGCCGCCATCTGGCGCAGCGGCCTGACCCCACCGCTGGCCGAGCTCCACGCGAAGGCCGCCGCCCAGGCCGGTCAGGACCCGGCCGGCGCACTGTTCCTCGCGGTGGAGGCCACGCCGTCGCCCGCCCTGCCCCTCCGTACGGCGCCGGTCGCCGCGGCCACACCCGAGGACCCCCTTCCCGCGATCCTCGCGGCCGCGCGTGCCGGGCACCACGGCCAGGCGGCCTCGCTCGCCGTGCAGTGGCAGGACTGGGCGGTGCGGACGTACGGTCCGGGGTCGGCCGAGGCCGTCCACTGGCTGGAGGTCCGTGCCGACCTCGCCCACGTCGCCGGTGACGCGGCGGCCAGCTGCGAGCTGTGGATGGCCGTGGTCGACGCCCGGCTCGCCCGCCTCCAGGCCGCGGACGCGCCGGAGGTCGAGGCCGCCGTCGACCGTGCCCACCACCAGTGGCAGTCCATCCGGGACGCGGCCAGGGCCCGGGAGCTGGGCCCCCGCCTGGTCTCCCTGCGCCGCCGGGTCCCCGGACGGCGCCCGGGCGCGACCGAAGCCGTCCAGCGCCGGCTGGAGCTGCTGCACACCATGCCGCAACAGGCGACGGGCGCCCGCTGACGCCGGGCAAGAGGACGAGGACGACGAGGCCCGCCGGCGCCCCGGCCGTCCACCGGTACACGGCCGGGCGGCGAAGCGCTCCTCGACGGCCGAATCCCGCCCGGGGTTCAGCTCAGCTGGTCGCGCACGAGATCAAGGAATGCCTGTCGGCTCGGACGTATGTGCGCCCAGACCTTCTCGTCCTGCGGATCTTCCGGGTCTTCGGGGCCCTTTCTGATCACCTCCTGTACCGCCCAGGCGAGGCCGTGTGCCGCTTCGCTGACCTCGGGCGCGCACAGGACGTGGATCGTCTTCTGCGTCACCCACACCCTGTCGAGGACCTGCCGTGCCCGGGCCTGCCACTGCTCGTCAGCCAGGTTGTGGTGATGTCGATCGACCGCGACTCGTTCTGCCTCCTGCACCGCAGACAGAAATTCGATGACGTGAGTGAGACGCTCGTTACGGCGCGCCTCGGCAAGTTCACGAGCACTGCGGCGCGCCTCGCCGCGTTCCTGGGCGTGTCCTGCCGAGCGCTGGGTCAGTATCGACATGAGCCCGCCGAGCAGGACGCCGATGAGCGGCGCAAGCGTTGTCCACACCCCGTCAGACTATGACATCGATGGCATGGACATGCGGCCGGGGCCTCGGCGGGGTGTTCCCCTTCGGGGTGGTGCGGGTTTCGGAATTCGTGATTCCGGGGACGGTGTCCCGGCACACCGTGATCGTCCCCCGCCGGGACGGCGCCCGCTCACGACAGCCGAGGGACAGCATGGGTTCGAAAGGCACGCGCCGGACGGTCGCGTCGGCCGCTCTCGCCGGGGTGGCCGTCCTCGCTCTGGCGGCTCCGCCCGGGGCCGCCGCGCCGCGGACCGGGACCGCACCGCCGTCCGGGGCGGTGACCGGACGGCAGGACGCCCCGCCGCAGCCGCCCCCGCCCCGCCTGCCGCGGGACTTCCGGGGCAAGGGCAAGTGGATCGTCCGTGACCTGGACATCACGGTGCCGGTCACCTGGGAGGGGAGGGGCGGCGACAGCCAGATGACCGCGGGGGGCCCGCAGTACCCGATCTGGTTCACCAACCTCATCTACCACGACACCCTGTACACGCTGACGTACAAGTGGCCCGGCCTGAACGAGCACCCCTGCTCGCGCATCCCGGGCTTCGATCTGGAGGCGCTGAACCGGATTTTCGAGAAGGCCCGGTTCGTCGGCCGGGAGACGCTGCGGCGGACCCCCGAGCGGCAGGTGAACCACTGGAGGGTGGGCGTGGTCTTCCCGGACCTCCCTCCCGGCAACCAGCCCCGGCTGCCGCTGGCGCTGGGCGACATCTACGTCGACGAGCACGACCGGAGCACCTTCTGGCAGGTGCTGCAGTTCGGGGTCCAGAACCTCTACGACCCCGAGCTGGACGAGTGGCTGGTCATGGACACCTTCGAGCACCGGCCCGGCACCGTGACCCTCCCCAAGAGGTGCGAACCGCCCACCTGACTCGTGGTGCAACGCGAGTCCGCCCCGTCTCCCGACGAGGCGGGGACATCGGCGTCCGGATTCTCCTTTACCGGCTGAGCGACTTCAGGGCCGCCGCGTCATACGGCTTCAGCTCGTCGAAGCGGTTGCCGAGGACCTTCGCCGCCCACTGCGGGTCCTGGAGCAGCGCCCGGCCGACGGCGACCATGTCGAACTCCTCGCGTTCCATGCGGTCCAGGAGGTTGTCGATGTCGCCGAGCGCCGCACCCTCGCCGGCGAAGGAGCGGAGGAAGTCGCCGTCGAGGCCGACCGAGCCGACGGTGATGGTCGGCCGGCCCGTGAGCTTCCTGGTCCAGCCCGCCAGGTTCAGGTCGGATCCCTCGAACTCCGGCAGCCAGTAGCGCCGGGTGGAGGCGTGGAACACGTCGACGCCCGCGGCCGTCAGCGGCGCCAGGATCGCCTCCAGCTCCTCGGGGGTCTGCGCGAGCCGGGCGTCGTAGGCCTCCTGCTTCCACTGCGAGTAGCGGAAGATGACCGGGAAGTCGGCCGGGACGCGCTCGCGGACCGCCGCCACGATCTCGGCGGCGAACTTCGTACGGGCCACCGCGTCGCCGCCGTAGGCGTCGGTGCGGCGGTTGGTCCGCTCCCAGAGGAACTGGTCGAGCAGGTAGCCGTGCGCCCCGTGCAGCTCGACACCGTCGAAGCCGACCCGCACGGCCTCCGCGGCCGCGTCGGCGAAGGCGCCGATGACGTCGTCGAGGTCGCCGCGGGTCATCGCCCTGCCGGTGCCCTCCGTCCCGTCGACGCGGATGCCGGACGGGCCGACGGCGGGCGCCTCGGCGTACGGGGCGTCGCCCTGGTTGCGCACCATGCCGATGTGCCACAGCTGGGGCACGATCGTGCCGCCCGCCTCGTGCACGGCCGCGGCGACCTTCGACCAGCCCGCCAGCTGGTCCTCCCCGTGGAACCGCGGCACCCGGTCGCTCTGCCCGGCGGACTCGTGGCCGACGTAGGTGCCCTCGGTGACGATCAGGCCCACCCCGGCCGCGGCCCGGCTGGCGTAGTACGCCTGTACGTCCTCGCCCGGCACGCCCCCGGGGGAGAACATCCGCGTCATCGGCGCCATCGCGATGCGGTTGGGGACGGTCAGACCGTTCAGCGTGATGGGCCGGGAGAGGATCTCGGCCGCGCGGGAGGCGGTGGACGTGGTGACGGTCATGCGGATCCTCCGGGTTGAGGCTGGGGCTCGTCGGACGACAACGAGAAGTGCATAGTACACACGCTATGTATCATGCATATTGCTGCTGCGCGTTCGGTCCTCCGGTCCTCCGGTCCTCCGGTCCTCCGGTCCTCCGGTCCTCTGCCGGCGCGGGCCCGCCGGGCGGCGGGTCGGCGATAATGGAGCGCCGGAAGGAGCGGGAGGCGCGGTGCCGGAGAAGCTGGAGAAGCTGGAGCGGGAGCTGATGCTGCTCTCACGGCACCAGGTGCTGGCCCGGCGCGAGCGCGACGCCGAACGCCTGGAGCGGTCGGCGTACCTGCTGCTCAGCCGGATCGACACCCAGGGCCCCATGTCCATCGGACAGTTGGCGGAGGCCTTCGGGCTCGACACCTCGACCGTGAACCGTCAGACGGCCGCGCTGCTGCGCTGCGGACTGGCCGAGCGCGTCGCGGACCCCGACGGCGGCATGGCCCGCAAACTGCGCATCACCGCCGAGGGAGGGCGCCGGCTCGCGGCCGACCGCGAGGTGAACCGGTCCTGCCTGGCCCGCGTGGTCGCCGACTGGTCCCCGGAGGAGGTGCGGGAGCTGGAGGACGTCCTGGTCCGGCTCAACCGCAGCGCCGAGGCCCTCGAAGGACGGTACTGGCCGCGCACGGAGGAGGACGGCCCCGGCACCACGCGGCCGTGAGCGACGCCCCCCTCCCGCCCACCCCGAACCCGGCCTGACGCCCACACGCCCATCCGACGCACCTGCGCGCCCTTGCTGCCACGCCGGCGGCCCGTGCATGATCACGTGAGCCGGCCGCCGCCCGCGGCGGGCGTTTTCCCGGACGCTGGGGGGGCGTGAGCCCGTACCGATTCAATCCGCCGCCGAACTGGCTCTTACCGGCGGGCTGGACACCGTCGCCGGACTGGAAGCCGGACCCTTCCTGGCCCCCGCCCCCGGCCGGATGGCAGTTGTGGCTGCCGGCCCAGCAGAGCGGAGACGACCGGCAGGACCAGCCGGCGCCGGAGGTGCCCGCGCCGCGGCGGACCCGCTGGTTCCGGCGTGGTCGCCAGGAGGGCGGCAGCGAGGCGGAGCAGCTCCGGGACTGGATCACGCGGACGCAGGGGGCCGACGCCGCCGCCGTGGCCCTGCTGATGCGGCAAGTACGCGGGGAGGCCGACGAGATGCGCACCCGCGCCCGGCAGGAAGCCGAGGCCATCCTGCGTGAGGCGCGGCAAGGGGCCAAGGAAGGGCGGGCGGCGGCCCGCGAGGCCGCCCGCGCCGCGGAGAAGGCCGGTCAGGAGGCGCAGGCGCACCGGGCCGAGGTCTTCCGGGCGGAGAGCCGGCTGAACGACCTGCGCGCACGGATCGTGACCACCGACGAGAGCGTGCTGCTCCAGGAGGTCGGGATCTACGCGTACCGGCACCCTTTGGACGACGCCGTGGCCTACCGGGCCCGCCTGGACGCCGTCCGCACCAGGATCAAGGAGCTGGCGCGGTCGCAGCAGGCGGTTCTCGCCGCCACCGGCTGGACCGTGAACGGATCGGCACGCCAGGGCGCCAAGATGCTCCGCGACTACTCCACACTCATGCTCCGCGCCTACAACGCGGAGGCCGATGACGCCGTCCGCAGCATGCGTCCGCACCGACTGGCCTCTCTCGTCGACAGGCTGTACAAGAGCCGCGAGACCATCGCCAAGCTGGGTGCCACCATGGACATCCGCATCTCGGACGCCTATCACGACGTCCGGGTCGAGGAACTGCGGCTGACGGCGGACTTCATGCAGCGCAAGGAGGAGGAGAAGCAGGCCCAGCGGGAAGCCCGTGCCCGCGAGCGGGAGGAGGCCGCCGCGCAGCGGGAGCTGGACCGCGAGCGGGAGAAGCTCACCAAGGAGATGGGCCACTACCAGAGCGCCCTCGACCGGCTCCGGGCGCAGGGGGACCACGCGGGAGCCGCGGAGATCGCGGCGAAGCCGGCAGAGATCGAAAGCGCGCTCGACGACGTGGAGGCCCGCGCCGCCAGCCGCCTCCACCAGGAGTTCGCCTCGCGGCGGGTCAACCGTGTCAACAGCCGCAAGGAGTTCTTCCACGTCACCCCTGCCGAGGTGAAGGCCGTCCTCGAACGCGGCGCCGGCGAGCACCTGGTGGAATTCAACGAAGTCGCCGAGGCGATCGAGTGGTGTAGCAGCACCACCCGATGACAGCGGCCCGGCGACGGTTGCAGGGCGGAACCGCCTTCATGCTGCCTGTCGTGGCGCACGGCGTGAGGTAACTCACCTTTGCGTTTGCGTAGGTGAACACCGGGAAGAGGGGTCGCTGGAGCGGAACCCTGCACTCCGGCCCCTCGGGGCGGCGCAGGACGCACGCGGGCGGATCCCGCCCCGCTCCACGGCCCGCCGCCCCCCGGCCCTCCGGAAGGCGGCGGCGCGCCGTTTCCGGTACGACTCGTGAGGTGTATGTGTCCACGCTCCAGGCCGAGCACGTGTACAAGGTGTTCGGAAGGACCCCCGACGACGCGGCGTCCGCGGTCCGCGCGCTCGCGGAGGGCGCCGACCGCGAGGCGTTGCGCGCCGACGGTACGACGGCCGCTGTGATCGATGTCTCGTTCCGGGTGGAACCGGGCCAGATCTTCGTCGTCATGGGCCTGTCGGGATCCGGCAAGTCCACCCTGCTCCGCATGCTCAACGGGCTCCTCGACCCCACCTCCGGGCGGGTCCTCTTCGACGGCGAGGACCTCACCGCCCTCGACCCGCGCGAGCTGCGCCGCGTCCGCTCCACCAAGATCAGCATGGTCTTCCAGCACTTCGCACTGTTCCCGCACCGCAACGTCCTGGAGAACGCGGGCTACGGACTGGAGGTCCAGGGCGTCCCCCGGGCCGAGCGCGAGCGCCGGGCCGCGGAGGCCCTGGAGCTGTGCGGGCTCGGCGGCTGGGAGACGTCCTGGCCCGACGAGCTGTCCGGCGGCATGCAGCAGCGCGTGGGGCTGGCCCGCGCCCTGGCCACCGACGCCGACCTCCTCCTCATGGACGAGTCCTTCAGCGCCCTCGACCCGCTGATCCGCCGCGACATGCAGGACCAGCTCCTCGAACTCCAGCGCACCCTCAAGAAGACCATCGTCTTCATCACGCACGACCTCAACGAGGCCATGCGCCTCGGCGACGGCATCGCCGTGATGCGGGGCGGCCGCGTCGTCCAGCAGGGCACCGCCGAGGACATCCTCACCCGTCCCGCCGACGACTACGTCGCCTCCTTCATCCAGGACGTCGACCGCTCTCGCGTCCTGACGGCCGACGCCGTCATGGCCCCCGTCCCCGACGGCGCCCACCCCTGCGACTGCCCCACGGTGAGCGCCGACACCCCGCTCGCCGACGTGTGCGCCGTCAGCGTCCGCGTCCCCCACCCGGTCGCCGTCACCGGAGCGGACGGCGCCGTCGTCGGCTCCGTGCCGCAGGGCCGCCTCGTCGGCTTCATCGGCGACGAGCAACGCCCGCCGGTGCGCTGCACGGGGGTGGCCGCCTGATGCCCCGCCTGCACCTCGGCTCCTGGGTCGACGGCGGCGTCGACTTCCTCCAGCGCCACCTCGCCTGGCTCTTCGACGCCATCGGCTCCCTCGTCACCGCCCTCGACGACGGCCTCGACGCGGTACTGTCGGCCCCCGCCCCGCTGCTGTTCGCCGGGATCCTGGCCGTGGCCGCCTGGTGGCTGCGCGGCCTGCTCGCCGGCCTGCTCGCCTTCGCGGGCCTCGCGCTCGTCGACTCCCTCGGCCTGTGGTCCGAGGCCATGTCCACGCTGTCCCTGGTCCTGGTCGCGACCCTCATCACCCTGGCGATCGCCGTCCCGCTCGGCCTCCTCGCCGCACGCTCCGACCGGCTCAGCGCGGTCCTGCGCCCCGCCCTGGACTTCATGCAGACCATGCCGGCCATGGTCTACCTGATCCCCGGCATCATCTTCTTCGGCGTGGGCGTCGTCCCCGGCATCATCGCCACCATCATCTTCTCGCTGCCGCCCGGTGTACGGATGACCGAGCTCGGCATACGCCAGGTCGACGGCGAACTCGTCGAGGCGGCCGAGGCCTTCGGCACCGCCCCGCGCGACATCCTGCTCCGCCTCCAGCTGCCCCTCGCCCTGCCCACGATCATGGCCGGCGTCAACCAGGTCATCATGCTCGGCCTGTCCATGGTCGTCATCGCCGGCATGGTCGGCGGCGGCGGGCTCGGCGGCGCCGTCTACCGCGCCATCGGCAACGTCGACATCGGCCTCGGCTTCGAGGCCGGCGTCTCCATCGTGATCCTGGCCATGTACCTCGACCGGATGACCGGCGCCCTGGGCCGCCACGTGTCCCCGCTCGGCCGGCGCGCCCTGGCCGGGGCCCGGTCCGCCGCCGGCGGATTCGCGGCCCGGCTCTGGAGCCACCGCCCCCGGCCCGTCCACGCCGTCACCGGAGTCGTCGTCCTCGCCCTGGCCGCCGGCGCCCTGAACACCTTCGCCGGATCCGGCGAAGCGCAGGCCGGCACGCCCGGCGCCGCGAACACCGGCAAGGGCCGCACCGTCTCCCTCGGGTACATCCCGTGGGACGAGGGCATCGCCTCCACGTTCCTCTGGAAGGAGCTCCTGGAACGGCGCGGCTTCAAGGTCGACGCCCGCCAGCTGGAGGCCGGGGCGCTCTACACCGGTCTCGCCGGCGGCGGCGTCGACTTCCAGACCGACTCCTGGCTGCCCGTCACCCACGCCCAGTACTGGGAGAAGTACGGGGACAGGCTGGAGGACCTCGGCTCCTGGTACGGCCCGACCTCGCTGGAGCTCTCCGTCCCCTCGTACGTCAAGGACGTGCGCTCCCTCGCCGACCTCAAGGGCAAGTCCGACCGGTTCAAGGGCAGGATCATCGGCATCGAGCCGAGCGCCGGCGAGATGTCGATCCTCAAGGACAAGGTCCTCAAGGAGTACGGCCTGGACGGCGAGTACCGGGTCGTCGACGGCTCGACACCCGGCATGCTCGCCGAGTTGAAGCGGGCCTACGACAAGAAGGAGCCCGTCGCGGTGGTGCTGTGGTCCCCGCACTGGGCGTACTCGTCCTACGAGCTGACCAAGCTCCAGGACCCGAGGGGCGCCTGGGGCAAGGGCGACGGCATCCACACCCTGGCCCGCAAGGGGTTCGCGCAGGACGAGCCCGAGGTGGCGCGCTGGCTGCGCGACTTCAAGCTCACCGAGGAGCAGCTGACGGGGCTGGAGGCGAAGATCCAGCAGACCGGCAAGGGCAAGGAGCAGCAGGCGGTCCGCGCCTGGCTGAAGGAGAACCCGGACGCCGTGCGCCTCACCTGACCCGCGGCCCCTCAGCCGTCCCCGGCCGCCGCCCCGCACTGCGGGTCGGCGGCCGCCTGGGCGCAGAGCGCCCCCTCGACCTTCCGCAGCAGCCGCAGCAGCTCCGCGCCCTCGGCGTCGTCGAGCCCGGTCAGGGTCTGGCGCTCCAGCTCGGCCCAGGCCTCCCGGACCCGCTGGAGCAGTCCGCGGCTGGTCTCCGTCGCCTCGACGAGGGAGGCCCGGCGGTCGGCCGGGTCGGGGCCGCGGCGGACGTGCCCCGCCTGTTCGAGGCGCTGGAGCATCTTCGTCACGGTGGAGGGGTCCAGACCCACGCTCTTGATCAGTTCCGACTGACGCACGGGCCCGTTGTCCCACAGGTGCATCATCACGAACTCCTGCCCCGGATGCAGGCCCAGATCCCGCAGCAGCCGCCCGGCGGCGATGCGGTGCAGCCGGGCCACCCGGCTCAGTCCGTGGCTGACCGGCCCGTCCAGTACCGCGCTCGGGGGCCCCGGACAGCCCTGCGGCACCGTGTCGTCCCGCTCCTGCGCGATGTGCGTCGTCATCGTTCCGCTCCTCCGCCTGATCGTCCGGGAAGATTTTACCTTGGTCGACCAATGAATGGGTGTACGGTGGCTGCGAAGCCAATCATTGGCCGACCAATTAATCCTGTGAGGGCAGACATGACCAGCGCTTTCGACCCCATCAGCGTCGGCGGAACCCGGCTCGCCAACCGCATCGCCATGGCTCCGATGACACGCAGCCGTGCCGCCGCCGGCGGACTGCCGACGGAGCTGACGGCCGAGTACTACGCCCAGCGCGCCTCGGCCGGTCTCGTCATCACCGAGGGGATCCAGCCCTCGGCCGTGGGCCAGGGGTACCCGTTCACCCCCGGCCTGCACAGCGCCGAGCAGGTCGCCGCCTGGCGCCGGGTCACCGACGCGGTGCACGCCGCCGGCGGCCGGATCTTCGCGCAGCTCATGCACACCGGCCGGATCGGCCACCCGTCCCTGCTCCCCGAGGGCCTGGTGCCGGTCGGTCCCTCTCCCGTCGCCGCCAAGGGCCGGGTCTTCACCGCCGAGGGCCCCCAGGACTTCGTCACCCCGCGCGAGCTGACCGCCGCCGAGGTCCGCGAGACCGTCGCCGACTACGCGACGGCCGCCCGCAACGCCGTCGAGGCGGGCTTCGACGGCGTCGAACTCCACGGCGCCAACGGCTATCTGATCCACCAGTTCCTGGCTCCGGGCAGCAACCTGCGCACCGACGCATGGGGCGGCACCGTCGAGAACCGCGTCCGCTTCGCCGTCGAGGTCGTCAAGGCCGTGGCCGCCGAGATCGGCGCCGACCGCACGGCCCTGCGCATCTCGCCCGGGAACCCGTTCAACGACATCGACGAGCCCGACCCGCGGCCGACGTACGAGGCGCTGGTCAAGCACCTCGACCAGCTGGGCCTGGCCTACCTGCACATCATGGAGCCCGCCGGCACCCGGGAGACCACCCTCGCCCTGCGCGAGCAGTTCTCCGGCCGGTTGGTCCTCAACCCGGCCACCGAAGGGCCCACCGACCACCGCGCCCTCGCCCTGATCGACCAGGGCGTCGCCGACGTCATCGCCTTCGGCGGCCTCTTCATCGCCAACCCCGACCTGCCGGCCCGGCTGCGTGCCGAGGGCCCGTACAACACCCCGGACGCCTCCACGTTCTACGGCGGCGACGCCCGCGGTTACACCGACTACCCGACGCTGTAGGACGCCACCCAGCCCCCGGCCCCCGGCCCGCTCACCCGGGCGACGCGCCCGGCGTGGGGGCCGGGCGCGTCGTGTCACTCGGGGTGCGGGGCCGGTGGGCCCGGCTCAGTTGCCGATACCGGCGGTGCCGACGCCCGAGTTGCCGATGCCGTGGGTGCCGAGGCCGGTGTTGCCGAGGCCCGCGTTGCCTACGCCCCAGTTGGCGATGCCGGCGTTCCCGACGCCCGAGTTGGCGATGCCGGCGTCCCCGACCCCCGAGTTGGCGATGCCGGCGTCCCCGACTCCGGAGTTCCCGATACCCGCGCTGCCCACGCCGTCCGCACCGGCCACGCCGGCGCCGCACAGGGCCAGCACCGCCGCGGTGCCGAGGGCGGTCGTCACGCGGAGAAGAGTCGTGCGCATGGTCACATACCTCCTATTTCGGTGATCTTTCCCGCCTATCCTTAACACATACTTATGCCGAATATCGGAAGAAACATCCGAAGCCGCCGCCCTGTCACGCCACCGGCCCTCCCTTGGTTCCGTGACATGAGACACAGCGCCTGCGGGGGCTCCGTAGGCGTCCGGAGGTCATCCAGGCGGCCGTATGTCGGCATTTTTCTGCGTTTGCCACGGACATATCGCACTCCACCGGAAACGGAATTGTCGACTTTAGCCTGCTCGCCCCAACAGGGCTGCCGGGAGTCGGTTCCGGCGGTGCGTCAGGTTCGCCCGGATGCGTCCGAACGGCGCCATGCACGATTCTCCGGTCCTTTCAAGCCGCACCCCGGCCACCCCCGGCGGCCGGCCGCGCCCCGGCTTGCCATCCCTCGGCGGGGCTTCTCAGAATGGCGGCTCCTGCGGCGCCCCTGCCGTCCCGGCGCCGGGAGCTCGCGATCACCGAGTGAGGTCACGCATGAGGAAGCACCGTAAGAAGACGCACTACCGGAAGATAGCCGTCGCCCTCGGCGCGCTGGCCGTCGTGGGCGTCCCCACCGCCGCCATGGCCTGCCTGGACCCCCAGGACACCGGCCCCGCGCACACGGCCTCGGCATGGCAGGCCCCTTCCCCCGCCGGCCGGCAGGCCCCGCCGCAGGCACAGATCCCGGTCGGGACCGACCCCGCCCCCGAGCTCCCCGAGGCCGTGCCCCCGCCGGCCCCCGCAGAGCCCGTCGCCGAGCAGCCGGCCGGGCGGGCCGCCCACGCCGCCCCGCCCGCCCCGGCCCCCCGGCCGGCGGCGCCCCCCTCGGCCGAGCCGTCGGACGGCCCCGCCGCCGATGCCCCGGCCCCGCAGACCGCCGGAGCGCCGGCCGACGCGCAGGCCAAGGTCCTCGCCCTGGTCAACCAGGAGCGCGCCGCCGCCGGCTGCCCCGCGCTCACCGTCAACGCGCGGCTCACGCAGGCCGCCCAGGACCACAGCGCGGACATGGCCGCCCACGCCACGATGTCCCACACCGGCTCCGACGGCTCCGACCCGGGCGCGCGCATCACCCGTGCGGGCTACGCGTGGCAGACGTACGGCGAGAACGTCGCCTACGGCTACAGCACACCCGAACAGGTCATGGACGGCTGGATGAACAGCCCCGGCCACCGGCGGAACATCCTCGACTGCTCCTACCGGGAGATCGGCATCGGCCTGGCCCAGCCGGGCCAGTACTGGACGCAGGACTTCGGCGCGACGCGCTGACCCGACGGACCCCGGGGCCCGGGGCGGGACGCCGGTCCCGCTACGCCCCCCAGTCCTTCCGGATCAGCTCGTACGACCGCACGCGGTCGCGGAACCCGTAGACGGGGGTGGTCAGCATCAGCTCGTCCGCCCCCGTCTCCCGGGCCAGTTCACCGAGCCGGCGTACGACGGTCTCGGGCGTCCCGACCGCCTGCTGCGCGCGGAAGCCGGCC
The DNA here is from genome assembly GCF_055580265.1 of Streptomyces sp. NPDC032091. Taxonomy (NCBI): domain Bacteria; kingdom Bacillati; phylum Actinomycetota; class Actinomycetes; order Kitasatosporales; family Streptomycetaceae; genus Streptomyces; species Streptomyces sp. NPDC032091. Next base: position 134,114 of record NZ_JBVILR010000013.1, read on the forward strand.
AGGGCCTGCCGCTCCGGCTCCGTGAACGGATGGACGGCCGCCTCCTCGGGCGTCGGGAAGGGGAAGTCGCCGATCCCCTTGAGGAGCCCGGCCTTGACGACGTCCATCGGCCCGATGAGCCGCCGGGCCTCCTCTTCCGTCTCCGCGCACACCGCCTCCACGCACAGCAGCACCCGCGGCTGCCCGCACCACCGCGACGGGGTGAAGTCCGCCCGGTAACGGTCCAGGACCGCACGGGTGTTCTCGGGCCGGATGTGGTGCGCGACGGCGACCGGCAGGCCGAGTTCCGCCGCGAGGCCCGCCCCGGCGGTGCTGGAGGCCAGCAGCCACGGCTGCGGGAGCGGGCCGAGCGCGACCTCGTCGACCAGGAAGGACAGGATGGCGGCCACGTCGTCGTGGTACTCCGCGTCGGTCGTCGGTCCGGCTCCGCGGCGCAGGGCCCGCGCGGTGCCCTCGTCGAAGGTCCCGGGCCCGCGGCCGATCCCCAGGTCGATGCGGTCCGGGTGCAGGGCGGCGAGCGTTCCGAACTGCTCCGCCAGGGAGATCGGCGCGTGGTTGGGCGCCAGCACCCCGCCCGAACCCAGACGGACGGCCGAGGTGGAGGCGGCGGCGTGCGCGCTGAGCACCACCGGCGGGAAGGCGCCGATGGCGGGGGAGTGGTGGTGCTCGGCGTACCAGACCCGGTGGTACCCCAGCCGCTCCATCTCCTGGGCGAAGGCCGCGGTGTCCCGCAGGGTGTCCAGGGCACGGGTGCCGTCCTGGACCATTGCGACTTCGAGTGCGGAAAGAGGTATGTCGACCATCCCGCCAGCATAGGGATCATGCGGCCGACGAGGCCCACGGTGATCCTTTTCACGCCACTTCACGGGTCAGCGCGGTGAGCAGGCCGCGGGCCTTGCGCAGGGAGCGGGGGCGAGGCGGGTCCCGCCAGGGGTCCCGCGCCAGCAGGCCGTCGACCGTGGCGAGGGTCCAGCGGCGGGACGAGAGCCCCGGATCATCCAGATCGCCCCAGGCCAGCGGGGCCGCGACGGGGGCGCCCGGGAGGGCGCGGACGGCGTAGGGGGCGACGGCGGTCTGGGCGTAGGCGTTGCGCTGGACGTCGAGGTACAGGCGGCCGCGTCGGGCCTGCTTGCGGGGCTCGGTGGTGAACCGGTCGGGGTGGCGGGCGGTCAGGACGTCGGCGACACCGCGCGCGAAGGCGCGTACGTCGTCGAAGGGCGAGCGGCGGTCGAGGGCGACCACGACGTGGAGCCCCCGGGAGCCGGTGGCCATGAGCGAGGACGGCAGTTCCAGCTCGTCCAGGAGCCGGTGGAGGCCGCGCGCGGCGTCCCGTACCGGCGCGAAGTCCTCGCCCGCCGGATCGAGGTCGAACACCAGCCTGTCCGGATGGCGGGGCCGGTCGGCCCTGGACAGGAAGCGGTGCGGGGTGGTGCACGCCTGGTCGGCCAGGTAGAGGAGGGTGGCGGTGTCGTCGCAGACCGCGTAGGTGACGGTGCCGTCCTCCTTGGGAAGCTCGGCACGGTGGATCCAGTCCGGGAAGTGTTCGGGGACGTCCTTCTGCATGAACGCCGGCCCGCCGGTCCCGTCGGGATGCCGCTCCAGCATGAGGGGCCGTCCGCGCAGGTGGGGCAGCATCCGCCCGGCGACCGTGCGGTAGTAGTGGGCCAGATCGGCCTTGGTGATCCCGTCACCGGGGAAGAGCACCTTGTCCGGGCGGCCGATGCCGACGACGCGGCGTCCGGCCCGCACGCGCTCCGCCGGCACGGCGGGCTGCTTCTTCGGCGTCACAGGGTCCTCCCGGCCGGCCGCTCCGGGACCGCGTCGCGCGCCGGCCCGTCCGCGCGCGGCCCCACGTGGCGGGGGCGACGGCCCGCCCCCACCGCGCGGTTGACGGACCCACCCCCACCGACGCGGCTACCCGGCTGCGCCGCCCTCCATCCGCGCCGCACGCGTGGGCAGGAGCGGGCATCGGGCCAAATGAGCCGGTCGCGGGCCGCTTGGGCGCTCCGGTAGAGGGCAGGCGCGCCGTACCAGGCCGCCGGGACCGGCCGCGTGGCCGACCGAATCTCGGGAGAAACACCGTGACCACCGCACGCGAGATCATGACGCCCGACGCCACCTGCGTCGGTGCCAACGAGAGCATCCTGGACGCGGCGAAGAAGATGACCGACCTCGGGGTGGGCGCACTGCCGATCTGCGGCAGCGACCAGCTCCTGAAGGGCATGCTCACCGACCGCGACATCGTCGTGAAGGTCCTCGGCGTGGGCAAGGACCCCTCCACGTGCACGGCCGGCGAGTTCGCCCAGGGCGAAGCGGTCACCATCGGCGCCGACGACGACGCCGCGGAGATCCTGCGGACCATGGCCGAGCACAAGGTCCGCCGCCTGCCCGTCATCGACGGCCACACCCTCGTCGGCGTCGTGGCCCAGGCCGACGTCGCCCGCGCCCTGCCCGACCCGCAGGTCGGCGAGCTCCTCGAAGCCCTCTCCAGCTGACGCCCGCGGCCGGCCGCGGCGTCGCCGGCGGCCGGGGGACGGAGCGTTTCCGGACCCCGGCCGTGGGCAGGCGCGCAGTATGGATCAGTCGAAGACGCCCGTACTCGACGCTCTGGCCGCCTACCACGCCACCGGCCAGACGCCGTTCACCCCGCCGGGACACAAGCAGGGGCGGGGCGCGGACCCCCGCGTCCGCGCCGTCCTCGGCGACGCCGTGTTCCACTCGGACATCCTGGCCACCAGCGGTCTGGACGACCGCACCTCCTCCCACGGGATCATCGAGGAGGCCCAGGCCCTCATGGCCGAGGCTGTCGGCGCCGACCACGCCTTCTTCTCCACCTGCGGCAGCTCGCTGTCCGTGAAGTCCGCCATGCTGTCGGTCGCCGGCCCCCACGAGAAGCTCGTGGTCGGACGCGACGCGCACAAGTCGGTGGTCGCCGGGCTGATCCTGTCCGGAATCCGCCCCGTCTGGGTCGACCCGCAGTGGGACGCCGAACGCCACCTGGCCCACCCGCCGTCCCCCGAGGCCTTCGAGGAAGCACTGGCCGCGCACCCCGACGCACGCGGTGCGCTCGTCACGACCCCCACCCCGTACGGGACCTGCTCCGACCTGGCCGCCATCGCCGAGGTCTGCCACCGCCGCCGCGTCCCCCTCATCGTCGACGAGGCGTGGGGCGCCCACCTGCCCTTCCACCCCGACCTGCCCACCTGGGCGATGGACGCCGGCGCCGATGTGTGCGTCACCTCCGTGCACAAGATGGGCTCCGGACTCGAACAGAGCTCGGTGTTCCACCTCCAGGGCGACCTGGTGGCCCCCGAGGTCCTCAAGAGCCGCGAGGACCTGCTCGGTACGACCAGCCCCTCCGTCCTGGTGTACGCGGCCCTCGACGGCTGGCGGCGCCAGATGGTCGAACACGGCAAGGCCCTCTACGACGACGCCCTCGCCCTCAGCGGCCGGGTCCGCGACCGGATCTCCCGCATCGACGGCATGCACGTCCACGACCGCGCCGACTTCTGCGGCCCCGGCAAGGCCTCCGACCTGGACCCCCTCCAGATCATCATCGACATCAGCGCCTGGCAGGTCACCGGATACCGCGCCGCGGACTGGCTGCGCCGCAACCACCGCATCAACCTCCACGTCTCCGACCACCGCCGCATCAGCGCCCAGTTCAGCCACGCCGACGACGAGAGCACCGCCGACACCCTGATCACCGCCCTCTCCGACCTCGCCGCCCACGCGCCCCGACTGCGCACCGGCCAGCCCGTGTCCATCCCCTCGCCGTCCGAACTCCGCCTGGAGCAGGCGGTGCTGCCCCGGGACGCGTTCTTCGGCCGGACCGAGCAAGTGCCCTGGGACCGGGCCGCGGGCCGCATCGCCGCCGAGATGCTCACCCCCTACCCGCCCGGCATCCCCGCCGCGCTCCCCGGGGAACGCCTGACCTCCGACGTCCTGCGCTACCTGCGCACCGGCGTCGAGGCCGGCATGGTCGTGCCCGATGCCGTGGACACCGAGGCGAAGAGCGTCAGGGTCCTGCACGAGGAAGCCTGACGCTGCTGCCCGCACGGGAAACCGTTTGATGGGCCTCCGCGACCGCTGCTATCTTTCCGCCAGGCCGTGGAAGAAAACGAGGAGGTGGTACCCGTGAACGCAGTATCGACATGGGTGCTCTCCTCCGGGGTCACGGTCGGGCGAAGGATCGTCCGGGAGCGCCGTTCCTGACGCTCCCGAAAGGCACGACCGTGCACTTCACCTCCGAACGACGCCTCGACGACGACGTCCTCGAGCGCACCTTCACCCTCGGCGACATCCCCGGCATCCTCTGGACGCCGGCATCCGCGTCCGCCTCGGCGCCGGTGCCGCTGATCCTGCTCGGCCACCCCCCGCTCGGACTGGACCGGATGTACCCCCGGCTTGCCGCCCGGGCCCGCCGCGCCGCCTCCGACGGCTTCGCCGCCGCCACCATCGAGCTGCCCGGCAGCGGCGACCGGCCCCGTTGGCCCGCCATCGAGCAGGCCCGCGCGGACCTGCGCCGGGCCGTGGCGGCCGGCGGGCCGGTCGGCGACGAGATCGTCGACGCCCTCGTCCTGCCGCTCGTCGACCGGGCCGTCCCGGAATGGCGGACCGCCCTGGACGCCCTCCTGGAACTCCCCGGGATCGGCGGCCCGGTCGGCTACTCGGGCGGAGTGATCTCCATCGGTGTCCGCCTCGCGGTCGTCGAACCGCGCATCGCCGCGGCCGGGCTCTTCGCCGGGAGCTTCGTGCCCCGCGCCGTGTTCGAAGAGGCCCGGCGGGTCACCATCCCGCTCCACGTCCTGCTGCAATGGGACGACGAGGGCAACGAGCGGCAGGCGGCCCTGGACCTGTTCGACGCCTTCGGCTCCGAGGAGAAGTCCCTCCACGCCAACATGGGCGGGCACACCGGCGTCCCGCAGTTCGCGGCGGACGACGCGGCCCGCTTCTTCGCCCGGCACCTGAAGTGACGCCGGCCCGTCGCTGTCGGCGGGCCTGACCACCGGGGCCGCAGCCGTCGTCCCCGCCTTCGTGGTGAAGCCGGCCACCACCCGGAATGGGTACCCCGCCCCCTGGGGGGAGACGCTTCACGCGCTCCCGCCCCGGGGGCGGGGCCGCTGTGCCATGCTGGCTCACGCTCACGTGACGGGTGTTCACGCGGGCGGCCAGGGGCAGGGCGTCTCACGGGGGTGTGGCATGCAGCCGTTGACCGCGACCGATCCGCGCCGGGTGGGCGCGTACCGGCTGCTGTACCGGCTCGGGGAGGGCGGCATGGGCCGCGTCTACCTCGGCCGGTCGCCGGGCGGCCGGACGGTCGCCCTCAAGGTGGTGCACGGGACGATCGCCGGCGATCCGGACTTCCGCCGGCGCTTCGCCCGCGAGGTCAGGGCCGCCCAGTCGCTCCGCGGCGCCGGAACGGTTCCCGTCCTGGACGCCGACCCGGACGCCGAGGTGCCCTGGCTCGCCACGGCGTACGTACCGGGACCCGCGCTCTCCGACGCCGTCATCGGCCACGGGCCGCTGCCCCAGGAGACCCTGTGGCGGCTCCTCTCGGGGCTCGCGACCGCCCTGACGGGGGTGCACGGGGCGGGCCTGGTGCACCGGGACGTCAAACCGTCCAACGTGCTGCTCTCCCCGTCGGGGCCCCTGCTCATCGACTTCGGCATCGCCCGCTCCGCCGACGAGACGGCGCTGACCGGCACCGGCCTGGTGGTGGGCTCGCCCGGCTACATGTCACCGGAGCAGGCGGAGGGCCGGACCGTCGGCCCGGCGGCGGACGTGTTCGCCCTGGGAGCGGTACTGGCCTTCGCGGCGACCGGCCGCGGCCCGTTCGGCGGCGGATCGGTGGCCGAACTGCTGTACCGGCTCGTGCACCACGAACCGGACCTCGACGGGCTCGGGGGCCGCTTCGGGGAACTGACCCGGCACTGCCTGGCCAAGCGGCCCGAGGACCGCCCGACGGTCACGGAGCTCGCCGCCGCGACCGCGGAGCGGGCGGGCACGGGTCCCTGGCTTCCGGCGCCGGTGGTCGCCGCCATCGCGCAGAAGGCGGAGGGACTGCTCAACGCGGAGGCGGAGGAGCCGGAGCGGCACCCCGCAGGGCAGCAGGCACCCGGACCGGACGCACCGACCACCACCTCGCCCACCGCGCCCGCCGCAGCCGCCGCGCCCGCCCCCTCGCCCACGGCGGTCCTTCCCGGCCGGGCCCCGGCCGTCCCGGGCCGCGCCCGTGCCGCGTCGTCGCCCGAGGCCTCGGCCTCCCGGCGGGCGGACGCCGTCAACGCCCTGACCACGGGGCTCGGCCGGCCCCTCTACGGCCTGTTCTTCCTGCTCCCGGTCCTCACCCTCCTCATCGGAGGGTTCGACCTGCTGGACCGCGCGGCCCGGTACCCGTCCGAGTCGGAGCGGGAGAGCGCCGCGCACCACTGGGCCGTGAACGACGACTGGTGGCGCTTCCCCGTGGCGCTCCTCCTCTTCGCCGCGATGGTCTGGCTCCACGTCTACCGCAAACGGCTGCTGACGGTGCCGCCCGGCAGGGTCCGGCTGTGGTCGGCGGGGATCGGCCTGTACTGGATCGCCCTGGTCGCGGGCACGGCCCTGCACCTGACCTGGTTCATGATCGTGGAGGAGGACATGCCCTACGAGGCCGGCGGCCATCCCCTCCTGTGGGTGGCCGTGCCGGTAATCCTCGTCGGGGCGGTGGCCTCACCCGTGCTGCTGATCGGATCGGTGCTCCGGATCGTCAGGGCCTGAACCGAGCGGGCAGCTCGTGAGCGGGTCCTGCCCGGGGGCGGGGAACGGCAGCGTACGGCTGGCCGGCGGCGGCACCCCGCGCCCGAGCCAGGCCTCCAGGGCGGTCAGGGCGGAGCGGTGGCAGGGAGTCAGGGGACGGAGCCTGTCGGGGAAGACGTCGGACAGCGAGTCCACGTGCGTTCCTCCCTCGACCCGGTAGTAGCGCAGGAGGCGGCCGCGGCCCGCGTCGGCGACCATGCGCGCGTAGACGTCCGAGTCCTGGCTGATGGGCAGCAGGACGTCCAGCGTGCCGTGGAGCGTGATGAGGGGCTTGCCGATCCGGCCCGTCAGCGCGATCTTCGCCACGGCGTCGTGGACGCCGCGCGGCCGCGCGCCGTAGTCGTAGTCCGCGTCGCAGGCGGGGGTGCCCGGCGTGCAGAACGGGGTTCCCGCCTCCTGCGCGCCGTCGTATCCGGGGTCCAGCTCTTCGCGGTAGATGCGCTGCGTCAGGTCCCAGTAGTACCGGTGGTGGAAGGGCCACAGGAACTCGGAGCCGGCCGGGTACCCGGCCGCGATCATCTCCTGACGGGCCTGGTCCGCGCCCGCGCCCCCCGCGGCGTAGCGGGGGTAGGCGGCGAGGGCCGGCGGCAGGAAGGTGAGCAGGTTCGGCCCCTGCTCCCGCCAGAGGGTGCCTTCCCAGTCCACGCCGCCGTCGTACAGCTCGGGATGGTTCTCCAGCTGCCAGCGCACCAGGTAGCCGCCGTTGGACATCCCGGTGGCCAGGGTGCGGGACGGCGGCCGCAGGTAGCGCTGGGCGACGACGGCACGGGCCGCGCGGCTCAGCTGGGTGACCCGCGCGTTCCACTCGGCGATGGCGTCCCCGGGCGCCCGTCCGTCGCGGTGGAAGGCGGTGCCCGTGTTGCCCTTGTCGGTGGCGGCGAAGGCGTAACCGCGGGCCAGGACCCAGTCGCCGATGGCCCGGTCGTTGGCGTACTGCGCGCGCACGCCCGGGGAACCGGTGACGACCAGGCCGCCGTTCCAGTGGTCCGGCAGGCGGATCACGAACTGCGAGTCGTGGTTCCAGCCGTGGTGGGCGTTGCCGGTCGAGGAGTCCGGGAAGTAGCCGTCGATCTGGATCCCCGGGACACCGCTCGGCACGCTCAGCGCGGCCGGAGTCAGACCGGCCCAGTCGGCCTGGTCCGTGTGCCCCGACGCCACGGTCCCGGCGGTCGTCAGCTCGTCCAGGCAGGAACGGACGTGGAGTTCGGCCCCGGGCACCCTCAGCCGTGACAGGCCGGCACAGTGTCCGTCCGCCGTGACCGGTCCGCCGTGGTGCTCGGCGGCGGCGGGCGCCGCGGCGAGGGCGACGAGCGTGGCCGCCGCGGCGGCGGCGCCGCGCAGCATGCCGAGCCGCGGCCGTCGTATCGGCGGTGCTGAAGGGTGCACGGGTACCTCCGCTGGAGCGTGTCTTCGGCCGGGTCAGGGGCAGGCGCCGTCGGCGACGACGTAGTAGCCGGGCGGCGCCTCCTTCAGGGTGTGCGTGGTGAAGGTGTTGTAGAGGCCCAGGTCCTGGTTCGAGCCCTTCGCGTACGCGTGGGCGCCGTCCGTGGTGGCGCGGCCCGCCTGGACCTGCCGGTAGTTGTCCGCCGTCCAGCACCTCGGCGACGCGCCCGTGGTGGTGGCGTCGACCCCGGCCGAGCGGGCTCCCTCGGTGCCGGCGCCGTCACGGGCCGCCACGCCGTAGGTGTGGGTGGTTCCCGGGCCCAGACCCGTGTCGGTGTACGGGGATCCGGTGGGTGTCGCGATCCGGTCACCGTCGCGGTACACCGCGTAGGACGCCGCCCCGCCGACGCCGTCCCAGGCCAGGGTGACCGAGGTGTCGGTGGCAGCGGTCACGGTCAGCCCGCCCGGGGCGGGCAGGCCGGCGGGCGGTGGGGCGGAGCCGTCCAGGCCGAAGAAGCCGGTGATCCAGTGGCTGGAGCAGATCGAGCGGATGAAGTGGGCCGTCCCCGTGGCGCCGCACTGCCGGGGGCCGGTTCCCGGGTCCACCGGTGTGCCGTGCCCGATGGCGGGCACCCGGTCCACCTCGACGGCGACGCTCCCGTCGGCCGCCAGGTACTGCTCGCGGTGCGTGTCGTCCGGGCCGATGGTGTCCGTGCGGTCGGGGGTCTGTCCCAGGCCGTGGACGGCGGTCCACTGGTCCCGCAGTTCGTCGGCGTTGCGCGGGACGACGGTGGTGTCCCGCTCCCCGTGCCAGACGGCCACCCTCGGCCAGGGTCCGCCGTAGCCGGGATAGGCGTCCTTGACCCTGCCGGCCCAGGCGGCCGGGGTCCGGTCCACGCCGGGATTCATGCACGTGTAGGCCGCGGTGACGGTGTCGGCGCAGCCGTAGGGGATGCCCGCGACGACGGCGCCGGCCGCGAACACCTCGGGGTAGGCGGCGAGCATGACGGAGGTCATGGCGCCGCCCGCGGACAGCCCGGTGACGTAGACGCGGGCCGGGTCGGTCCCGTGGTCGGCGGCCGCCCGCGCGACCATCTGCCGGATCGACGCGGCCTCGCCCTGCCCGCGGCGGTTGTCACCGGGTGCGAAGAAGTTGAAGCACTGGTTGGCGTTGTTGGCGGACGTGGTCTCGGGGAACACGAGCAGGAACCCGTACCGGTCGGCGTACTCGGTCAGCCCGGAGTTGTCGGCGTAGACCTGGGCGCTCTGCGTACAGCCGTGCAGGGCCACCACCACCGCCGCGTTCCGGGGCAGGCCGGCGGGGCGGTGGACGTACATGTTCAGCGCGCCCGGGTTGGGCCCGAACTCCCCGACCCTCTCCAGCGATACGGCGGCCCGGGCACCGGCGCCGGGGGCACCGAGTGCCGCCCCGGCCACGAGCGCCACCACCACGGCCCCCCGGCGGACTGCGCGCCGCCACCGGCCCCCGGCCCGATCCGCCCGTCCTCCGTACGCCATGACGGCGGCCCCCTCCCCTGCCCGCCCCGGAACCGGCCGCCCGCGCAGCCGAACGCCTCGCCGAGGTCCCCGCAACGCTAGGAGCCGCTCCCCCCTCCCGAGAATGGTGCCGCCCCCCACACCCGTCGAACCCCCGTGTACCCGCAGCCCGTTGCCGCGGCACAGCCCTCCTGCTACCGCCGTCCGCGGCTGCCGGGCCGCTCAAGCCGGCCGACCCGTACAGCGGCGGTCAGCGGCGGTCAGTGGTGCAGGTCGATCGTGAAGCGCCGTACGCCCGTGCCGATGGTGTCGGCGTGGATCGAGCCGCGCGCCCGGTCGAACTCCCCGGTGCCGCCGGTGACCGCGTTGTCGAAGGAAGGGGGAGGGCCCGGGTTGAGGATGCCGAAGAGCATCCCCTGCGCGGAGATCTGGCCGCCGGGGAGGGTGTACGTCACGACGCACTCCTCCGCGCCCCCGTTCTCGACCCGGGTGGTGGTGCAGGTACCGCCGGTCTCGCCGACCTCCTTGTCGTTCCGGTCGAAGAGGACCGACCGGAAGACGGTCCGGTCGCCCTGCGCGGGCGCGCCACCGGGGTTGACCGGGAAGCGCGTCTGCTGCGCCAGCCGGCCGGTCAGCGTGATGACGCGGTCCTTGCCCTGGCCGTGGTCGGAATCGGTGACCGTCGCGGCGCCCGCGGCGGTGGCGCTCCGTCAGGCGCGCGCACCGGTCCGGGTGTCCTCGTCCACGCGGTCCGGCAGCCCGAAGAGCGGGAACAGGCGCTCGGTGTCGCGGTAGGCGGTGATGCCGGTGATCCGGTCCTCGGAGAATTCGAGGACCTGCAGGGCCCAGGGAAGGTAGCCGTCGCCGTCCGCGTCGGGCCGGTACTGGCCGAAGGCGGGGGAGCCGTTCGCGGTGGTCGGGACCAGGCGCGAGCCCCGGCAGCCGATCGCCGGACCTTCGAGCCAGGCCCGGATGTCGCGGGCCCCCCGCATCCATGTCGCGTACGGGGGCAGGCACAGCGTGGCGTCGACGTGGAGGAGCATGTTCAGCTCCTCCATGTCGTAGCGCGCGAACGCCCCGGCATACCGGTCGGCCAGCAGCCGGCGGACCCCGTCGTCGCCGTCGCCGCCGGGCCCGGAGGCCGGCCCGTCCGTGCTCCCGCGGCGCAGGGCCAGGGTGGCGCGGGCCCGCTGCAGGGCGCTGTTGGCCGAGGCGACGGTGGAACCGTGCAGGTCGGCGACTTCACGGGCCGTGAAGCCCAGCACGTCCCGCAGGATCAGCGTGGCCCGCTGCCTGGGCGGCAGGTGCTGCAACGTGGCGACGAACGCCAGCCGGACGGACTCGCCCGATGCCGCGGCGGCCTCGGGATCGCCGCCCGGGCAGGGCTCCACCCACAGGACGGAGTCCTGCGCGGGGGAGGGCGCCGCACCGCCCTCGCTCGGGCCGGACAGATCCATCGGCAGCGCCCGCCGCCTGCCCGAGGCGACGGCGTCCAGGCAGACGTTGGTGGCGATGCGGTACACCCAGGTCCTCAGCGCGGAGCGGCCCTCGAAGCGGTCGATGCTCCGCCACGCCCGGACCAGCGTCTCCTGTACGGCGTCCTCGGCCTCGGCGTACGAGCCGAGCATCCGGTAGCAGTACCCGGTGAGCTCCCCTCTGAACTCCTCAAGCCCCTCCATCACCGCGCCGCCCGCCGCGACGTCCCCCATACCGCACTCCTTGAGACAGGAAGTTCCAGGCCACCGGCCCCGAGCCCCACTGTAACCGCGCCGGTCGGCGGGCTCCGGTGACGCCCGCCCGCACCGCCTCCGGTACTCCGGGAAGCGGCGCGGAGGGACGGCTACTTCGGGGTGATCGTCACCTGGTACGTGGTGCCGGCCCGCCCGCGGGTGGTCACGCCGACGGTCTGGCCGCGGCCCTCCCACCCGGCGTTCCCGCCCCGCACCGTGACGCGGTAGCCGTTCGGGTAGGTGTCCTCGGGCACGGTGATCTGCGTGGGTCCCCCGGCGTTGCCGCGGGTGCGGAAGGTGAGGGTGTAGGTGCGCGTGGCGGGGTCGTACGCGAAGCCGAGCGGGTCGCCCGCCACGGCCCGCGCGTACGGCTGGACGAGCAGCCGGGCGCTGGGCTTCACCGCTCCCGTTCCGTCGAGGAAGCAGTAGCCGCCGCCCCGGCACCACTGCCACCACGTCCAGCCGCTGGAGAAGCGGTCCAGGGCGGCCGTCATGTCGGTGACGAACCGGCTCGCGTGCGGGACGTAGGGGTTGCCGCCCCATTCCCCGACGATCACCGGCATGCGGTTGCGGGCCGGGTAGTCGCCGATCGCGGCCTCGTAGGCGGCGACGAAGGTGCCGCTGGGGTCGTAGTCGGCGCCGGTTTCCATCCCGGTCTCGTAGAAGTGCGGCGCGTACCCGGCGTGCGGGTCGTCGATGTGCCCCAGCCGGGTGGGGACGCCGAGACCGACGATCACGGTGGGCTCGACGAACACCCACGACGTCCGGTCGACCAGACGGACCGCCCGCGCCAGGCGGTTCCACATCTCGGTGAGCTCGCCGGCCTCGAAGCGGCCGGCGGCGGCGGGGAGGTCGTCTCCTTCGAGGAACTTCGCGAACGGCTCGTTCATCAGGTCGTAGCCGAGCAGCGCCGGATGCCCGCCCAGCGCGGAGGCGACCGTCATCCACATGCGGGCGTGCGCGGTGCGGAGGTCGGCGTCCTTGTACAGGTGGTCGAAGGCGGTCTGTACGGACGGCTCGAAGTACTCGGAGAACCAGTCGTCGGGTACCGGCGTGAACGGCAGCCCCTCGTCGCGGGTGGCCCAGTCGGGAACGCCGCGGGAGCCGAAGTGAGGCCCGTACACGTCCTGGTGGGCGTCGAGGACGACCTTGACGTGGTAGCGGTCGGCCCAGTCGAGGATGCGGCGCATTTTGGCGAGATAGCCGCGGTCGTAGCGCCCGGGGGCGGGTTCGAGGTCGTCCCAGAAGAACGCCAGGCGCGCGAGGTTGAAACCCCGGGCGGCCATGTCCCGCAGATCGCTCTCGTGGATGTCGGCGAACGCGTCGGCGCCCCGGCCTCCCTTGTCGGCGAGGTTGAAGCCGCGCCACTGCAACGCGCGTCCCTGTCCGTCCGTGACGAAGGTGCGGCCGCCCACCGTGACACGGTCCGGGACGGGGCCGGGACGGGCCTGGGCCTGCGCGGGCAGGACGCCGAGCAGCAGGGCCGCCACGGCGACGGCGACGGGGGCGACGGGGGCGAAGCGGGAGGTCCGGCGCATGCGGGAGACCCTTTCGAGGGCGGCTTCTCGGACGGCGTGCCACTGGCCGGACGGATGTTACTGAGGAGTGACCCAAGTTCCCATCCCCACGCGTCAGTTGCCGCCCCACGCCCTGGCCCGCCCGGGCCCGCCCGCCCGGCCCCCGCCGGCCCCGTCAGTTCTTGCGGGACAGCGGTTCCCCGGCGAAGGTCACACCCGCCAGGCCGTGGGCCATGAGGTTGCGGATGTTGCCGTGGTCGCTGTCGTCCGGCGTCGCCAGCACGCTGCGGTAGTGCTCACCGAAGGCCAGCAGTGCCTCCTGGTCGCTCAGTCCTTCCAGCAGGGCCAGTCCCAGCGTCTTGCAGGAACCCTCGTTCTCGCCCGCGCCGTTCTCCAGCGCCCCGTTGCGGAACGCCTGCGGCCGGTACTCGTAGTGCGCGGCGATGAAGGCCAAGGTGTCCGCGAACTCGTGCTCACCCGACGCAAGGCTCGCCCGGAGCGGGTTCAGATCAGTCATGTCGGTTCCCCTGGGTTGGACGGACGGCCGACTGCCGTCCGGGACCGGACGACACTACCCCCCGGAAGCCGACCGTCGGGAATCCCGCCACATGCCGGAACGGGCGGCATCCGCGCAGGTCACGGCGGGTCGCCCGGTCGGGGCTGCTCCTGCCGGCCGCCCCGTGGGCCACGGCTGCGGTCTCAGTCCGTGTCGAGGCCGTCGACGAGGCGGTTGAGGAACCGCGTGAAGGTGGCTTCGGGGTCGAGGGGGCGCCCGGGGGCGCGGAGGGCTTCGGCGAGTTCGGGGTGGTTGCCGTCCGCCGCGACGTCGGCGAGGTAGCGGGCTTCGGCTGCGGCCTGGTCCGGGGACTGCGCGGCCGCCGCCTGGGTGATCTCGTGGGCGACGTGCCCGGCCACGAAGGCGGTGAGCTGGGCGAAGACCTCCACCTTCGCGGCGCCGTCGAGCCCGGTGGGCCGCAGGGCGGCGAGCGCGTGTTCCAGGAAGGCCAGGGTGTGGGGTCCGAGGCTGCGGCGCGTGGCCAGCGCGGCCGGGAGCCAGGGGTGGCGCAGCATGTGGGCGCGCTGGAGGCGGGCGATGGCCTTGAGGTCGGCGCGCCAGTCCCCGGTGGGCGGACGGGTGACCGCCAGTTCGCCGCCGACGTGGTCGACCATCAGGTGCAGCAGCGTGTCCTTGTCGGGGGCGTAGCTGTAGAGCGACATGACGCCGGCGCCGACTTCGGCAGCCACCCGCCGCATGGTGACGGCCTCGAGGCCTTCCCGGTCGGCCAGGGCGACGGCCGCGGCGGTGATCGTCTCGCGGCTGTAGGCGGGTTTGCGGCCCCTGCGCGGCCCGCCCGTGTCCAGCCAGAGCTCTCGCGGGTCCATGGCCGCGGCGCCGGTGCCGGTCCCCTCTGCGCGAGGCATGCTGCGCGCTCCCTCCGTGATCACGCCGGTTGACACGTGACAGTCAAGCATGATCTCTTATTCTCGTACAGTGTACGGAAATGAAAGAGGGGGGCCGATGACCTCACGCACGCACCGCCCGTCATCCCAGCGGACCTGGACGCCGCCGGCCGGGAAGCCGCCGCTGTCGTCGCGCATGATGAGGGCCACCTGGCGCGGCCTGCCGGCCAGGCGGTACGAGGCCGGCTGGGAGCCCGGTCTGGCCGTACCCGCAGCCGACGGCAGCCCCCTCGTCACGGACCACTACTTCCCGCGCGCCGAGGGGGACTTCCCCACCCTCCTCGTCCGTTCGCCCTACGGCAGGGGAGTGCCGTGGTCGCCCATGTTCGGCCTGCTCTTCGCCGAACAGGGCTTCCACGTCGTCGTGCAGAGCTGCCGGGGCACCGGCGGCTCCGGCGGCGCCTTCCACCTCTGGCGCAACGAGACCGCCGACGCCCTGGCCACGGTCTCCTGGCTCCGCGGACAGCCCTGGTTCGACGGATCCCTCGGCACCATCGGCCCCAGCTACCTCGGCTACGTCCAATGGGCCCTCGCCGTGGACCCGCCGCCCGAGCTCAAGGCGATGGTGGTCCAGGTGGGGCTGCACGACCCCCACGCCCTGCTCCACGGCAACGGCGCGCTGCACCTGGAGAACGCCCTCGTCGTCGCGCTGGGCATGACCCACCAGCACCGGGGCATGGCGTCCTTCGTGAAGGCGACCCTGCGCCTGCAGCGCCGCCTGCGCGGCGTCACCCACGCGCAGCCCCTGCTCGGCGCGCACGCGACCGCCCTGGGCGGCGAGGTGCCCTGGCTGGACGAGGCGATGGCGCACCCGGACGGCGCGGACCCGTACTGGCGGGGCGCGTCCCTGGCCCAAGTGGCGCAGCGCCACGAGGTGCCCACGAGCGTCATCACCGGCTGGCACGACGTCCTGGCCGACCAGAGCATCGCCCAGTACGAACGGCTGCGCCGGGCGGGCTGCGACACCGCCCTCCTCGTCGGCCCCTGGACCCACACCACCGCCTTCCAGCAGGGGTGGCCCGCGGTCTTCGCCGAAAGCCTCGCCTGGCTGCGCGCCCACCTGTGCGGCGACCCCTCGGGCCTGCGCCCCACCAGGGTCCGCGTGCACGTCGGCGGCGACGACACCTGGCGCGACCTCGACGACTGGCCCCAGGCCGCCGCCGGCGCGCCCTGGTACCCCGCTCCCGGCGGACACCTCACCCGGCAGCCGCCCACGGACGACGCGCCCCTGGTCACCTTCCGCTACGACCCGGCCGACCCCACCCCCTCCCTCGGCGGGCAGCTCCTCTCCCGCACCGCCGGTGCGCGCGACAACGCCCCCGTGGAGGCCCGGGACGACGTCCTGACGTTCACCAGCGCGCCCCTGACCGAGCCGGTGGAGATCCTGGGCCCGGTCTCCGCACGACTGAGCGTCTCCACCGACACCGGGTACACCGACGTCTTCAGCCGCCTGTGCGACGTGGACGAGCAGGGCCGCTCCACCAACGTCTGCGACGGGCTGACCCCGGTGCGCGCCGTCGCGGGCACCGCCACTCGGGTGGCGGTGCCGATGAGCTCCACCGCCCACCGCTTCGCCGCGGGCCACCGCATCCGGTGGCAGATCAGCGCGGGCGCCCACCCGCGCTACGCCCGCAACCCGGGCACCGGCCGGTCCCCGGTGGACGCCACGACGTTCACTCCGGTACGGATCACGCTCCACGCGGGGTCGGCGCTGTTCTGCGGCGACGCCGCCGTTTCCCCCGACCGGGGCTGAAGGGCGCGGGCGGACGCCGCCGTGCCGGAAGCCGGGGGCCGCTCACGCCAGGTGGGCGCCGATCAGTTCCGCCCAGGTGCGGATGAAGGACGGATAGCCGACGGCGAACTCGTCGAGGGCCTCGGCCGCCGCCGGAGTGAGCGGGGTCATGTCGTAGGTGACCGTCACCTCGCTCCCGGCCCCGTCAGGGGCGAGACCCACGGTGACCGTCCCGGCGCGCACGCCGGGGGTGATCCGGGCGTACGAGACCGTCCGCGGGAAGTCGCGGGCGGTGACCAGCCAGGTCGTCTCCTCTTCGGGCGACGAGGTGAGCCAGACGGTTCCCGGTGCGGTGTCGTCGGGCGTCTCCACCGGGAAGACCGGTTCCCAGCCGGGCACCCAGTCCCTCTCGCCCCGGGCGGTGAACAGCCGGAAGGCCGTTTCGGGCGGAAGCGGGACGTGCAGCGTGGCGCTCAGGACGCGGCGGTTCATCTCTCCTCGATCCCGCCCGGCCCGGGCGGGGCCGACATCCGCCCCGCCCGCCGGACACCGGCCAGCGTACGGCCCGCCCGGGTCAGGCCGTACGCCGTCGTCGCCCAGTGGGGTGAATGACTTCCCGGGGCCCCTGAGCGACCACGGGAGCGGGCGGTTCAGGATGGTATGTCCTGGCTACACTCCGCCCCCATGTCCCTATGGCTGCTCAACCACTTCAGTACCTCCACGCTGGCCGTCGTCGCCGTCGGGGGAACGGTTCTCCTGGCCGTCGCGGGCAGTGTGCTGCTGCGCCGCAGACATCCGTCCCTGGCCGCCGGCGAACACAACGACATGGTCGGTGTGACGCTGGGGATGTTCGGCGCCATCTACGGGATCATCCTCGCGTTCGTGATCGTCACCCTGTGGACGCAGCTGGAGGACACCCAGACCATCGTCGCCTCCGAAGCCACCAGCGCGGCGCTCATCAGCCGTGACGCCGCCGCCTTCCCGGACCCGGTGCGAGCCCGCCTCGACGCGGCCGTCAGCGGTTACGTCCACGCCGTCGTCGAGGACCAATGGCCGCGGATGCGCGACGGCCACCCCAGCTACGGGGCCACGGAAGCCCATCTGCAGTCCGCGTTCCGCGTGGTCCAGACGTACGAACCGAAGGGCCAGACGGAGCAGGTCTTCTACGAGCAGATCGTCGGCCACCTCAACGACGTCGCCTCCCAGCGCCGGGCCCGCCTCACCATGGCGCGCCGGGAACTGCCGCCGCTGCTCCAGGCCCTGGCCTTCGGCGGTGCGGTGGTCCTGATCCCGCTCACCTTCCTCTACGGTCTGCGCAAGCTGCGGGTGCAGGTGCTCTTCGTCGCCTCGGTCGCCGGACTGGTCGGGTTCAGCCTGCTCCTGGTCTTCGTCCTGGACCGCCCCTTCTCCGGCGACCTCAGCGTCAGCCCCGCTCCGTACCGGGAAGGGGCCCTCGCCCGGTACTGGACCCCCTGACCGGTGCGGCGGGGGACCGTCAGATGCGGCCCCCGGTCAGGCGGGAGATCGGCCCGCGCTGCCGCAGCCCCGTGCGGTGGCCGAGGGCGTACGCCCCGGCCGCCAGGGCGGCGGTGCCCGTGGCCGCCGCCGCGGTGACGGCCTTGCGCGCCCGTACGGCCTGCCACACCGGGGCGAGGGCGCCGAGGCTGCCCCGCAGGGCGATGGCCGCGGCCTGCGTCTTCTCGGCCAGCGGCGCGGGCAGGGCCGTCAGGGTGCCGCTGACGGTCTCTCCGGCGTCCGCCGCGCGTACGGCGGCGGCGGTCCCCCCGCCGGAGGAGGAACCGCGCGAGGAGGAGCCGCGGGAGGAGGAACGGGACCGGGCGGTGCCGGTCTTGGCCTGGTCGGACTTCTCTGATGCAGTCATGTCATGCGTGTGGCCGCTCTCCGGCTTTTCATGCCGGATCGCTCAAAGAAGTGTGCCGAGCGGCCCGAGGTCGATGTTGAGATCCTCCGGCTCCAGCCCGAAGCGGCTGCGCAGGAGGTCCATCCGGTCCTCCAGGAGCATCAGGGTCCGGCCGAGCCGTTCCTCCTGCTCCTCGTCGAGGTCTCCGACCTCGACCCGCCGCAGCGCCTGCCGTTCCATGAGCTGCCGCAGCAGCTCGACGACGGTCAGCACCAGGCGGGCCAGGTCGCGTTCCACGGTGTCGGGGTCGAGGTCGACCCGGCGGGGCGCGCTCACGGTTCCACCTGCTTCCACGGCGAGGGCACGGTGTCGTTGACGGAGCTGACGAGGGCCTTGAGGTCGACACGGACCAGGTCGATTCCCGCGATGCCCAGGGTGATGTCGCCGGCCAGGACCACACCGCCGGCCAGGAGCCGGTCCAGGAGGTCCACCAGGGCGATCTCCGTGCCCTCGCTCACCGCCGCTCTCCCGGCTCGTCCCCGAGGCGGGTGAAGGAGTAGGGCACCCACGGACCGGTGAGCTCCACGCGCATCCCGCCGCCGAGCTCGGCGGCGGTGGGGACCCCTTCCAGGAACCGGGCCCGCGCGGTCCGGTGGACGAGGTACGCGGCGTTGAGGACGTTGGCGTCGGACGTACCGGACAGCTCAGGGCGCTGCGCGGGGTGCAGTACCGTCCCGGCGGACCGGGCGGCCAGGCGGTCGTGGATCTCCCGGGCGGCCGTGGCCGCCGCGCCGATGCGCTCCTGCTGCCGGCGGCGCTCACCCAGACGCCGCCGCAGGTAGTCCCGGCCCGGCCGCTCCGCCTCCGACGGCCCGCCCGCGCCGGTCTCCCCGCCGGGGGGCGCGGCGCCCGCCTCCCCGCCGGGGGCCGCAGCGTCGGCCTCCCCGTCGCGGACCGCGGCGCCGGGCCGGGCCCCGGCCCCGGCCGCGTACAGCTTCACGCCCCACTCCTCCGTGCCGTCCAGCCGCTCCAGGGCCGCCAGGAGGCGGTCGCGGCCGTCTCGGAGCAGTCCGCGCACCCCCTCTTCGCCGCGGCAGACGGTCGCCAGCCGCAACGGCACCGCCGTACGGGCGTCCCCGGCGGCGGCCACCACCCGGTGGTGGGCCCGGGCGAGCCACGACAGCCAGGACAGGTCCTCCAGGCGCCGGCGCAGCGCCTCCTCCTCGAACAGCGCCGCGTCCACCGGCTCCACCACCGCCGCCAGCACCCCGTCCCCGAGCACGGTGGGCCCCGGGCCGCCCGCCCCATCCACACCAGTGAGGTCGGGGGCGCCGGCGCACGCGTCGAGGACGGCGTACACGTACAGAAGCCGGGCTCCGCTCATGTCCGCTCCTGACGCTGTTCGAGCTCCGCGACCCGCCGCCGCAGCTCCTCGTTCTCGCGGCCGAGTTCGTTGCGGCGCGCCGTCGAGGAGAGGGCCGGGTCCTGTTCCCACCAGTCGATGCCCATCTCCTTGGCCCGCTCCACGGAGGCGACCACGAGACGCAGCTTGATGGTCAGCAGCTCGATGTCGAGGAGGTTGATGCGGATGTCGCCGGCGATGACCACGCCCTTGTCGAGGACCCGCTCCAGGATGTCGGCGAGGTTGGCGCCGGAGCCCTCGTCGTACGGCCGGGCAAGGCCGGAAGGGGGCATCGTCATGACCGCCCTCCCGCCCGGCGCGCCGCCGTCCGTTTCCCGCGCACGCCCGTTCGCTGCCCGTCGTCCGGGCCCCGGTCCGCTCCGGCGGTGCCGTCGGCGGACGGAGTACGGAAGGCGAGGCCGTGGGCGTACGCCCGCAGGGACGAGCGGACGCGCCGCGCCGGCCCGCCCCACAGCCGCGCCGCCCGCGCCGGCCCTCCCCGGGGCGGGAACTCGGCGACCAGCAGGACCCGCGTCAGGTCCTCGCCGACCCGGTGGAAGGTCGCCGCCCCGCGGACGGTGCCCCGGTCGCCCTCGCGCGCCCAGACGACGCGTACGCCGGGAACCTCCTCGACGACGCGGGCTCCGGCGACGGGGGAGCCGCGATGCCCCATCCAGTGGCCGTAGGCGCCGGCGGCGTCCGTCCCGACGTCCACGGACCCGAGGACGACGGTGGGCGCGGGCCCGTCCCCCCGGTCGCCGCCCGGCCGCAGCCGTTGCCGCAGCCGCCGGCGCACGGCGGGTCCGGCCCGGCCCGCGGCGTACCCGGCGGCGCTCTCCAGCGCGGCACGGACCGGGCCCTTGCCCGCCGCGTACCGGCGGCCCGCGTCCCCGACGACCGCCTCCAGCCCGGGGCTGCGCCCCGAGGCGACGGCGTCGAGGGCCGCGGCCAGCCGGCCCAGTCCGCGGCCGGTACCGGCCAGGAGGCGCTCGGCCTCCGCCAGCAGGCAGGCCTCCAGCTCCTCCTTCACCCGCTCGGCGGCCGGGCTCTCGCCGAGCCTGGCGAGGGCGGAGTCAGCCATCGTCGCCCCCCGTGCCGGACGCGCCGGCCCGGGTGCCACCGCGGCGCCGCCCGCCGCCCCCACCGGACCCGGACGAGCCCTTCCGAGCCGGCGCGCCCTTGCCGCCGGCCTCCCGCCGACGGGCGGTCCCACGCGCGGATCCCGACGGGGCGGAGTCCGAGGACCCGGAGTCCGAGGGGCCGGAGTCGGACGGGTCGGAGTCCGTCCCGTCGCCGGCTCCGGTCAGCGTCGCCAGCCGGTCCCGGACCGTCTCCGTACGGTCGTGGAGGCGGCCGGCGAGGACCTCCAGCTGCCGGTCCACCAGGGAGGCGACCGCGGCGGAGCCGACTCCCCGCAGGTCCGCGCGCAGCTGCTCGCGGACCTCCTTGAACTGTGGACGGTCCATGAGCCGGGTCCCCACCACCGAGGCCAGCGCCTCCATGTCGGGCCTCAGTTTCCTGCCCGCCACCAGCGCCCCCACGGTCAGGGCGAACCGGGCCTTCTTCGTCCGGCCCAGCAGGTAGCCGGCGCCAACGGCCAGGCCCATCGCCGTACGGTTGTTCATCGCGGTTGCCTCCCGCTCGCGAGTCGGGCCAGGAGCTCGTCCTCCCGGCGGTCGAATTCCGCCTCGTCCATCTCACCGGCCTCCAGCGCGGCCACCAGGGCGGCCAGTTCGCGCTGCACCACGGCCGGGTCGTAGTACTGCCGCTCGGCCTGGGCCACCACCTGCTCCAGCACCCACCAGGTGCCGCGCAGGGGAGCGGCGGGCAGCAGCAGGACCTCCCCGAGGAGCCCCACCGTCAGTCCACTTCCGAGAAGCTGTACGCCGGCAACGGCCCGGTCACCTGCACACGCAGACGGTCGTACCGCTCGTGGAGGCCGCGTACCGCCTCCAGGAACGCCTCACGGTGCTCCCGGCCCACCAGGAAGGACAGGTTGGCCAGCCAGCCCGTCCCCTCCGGCCCGTGCCGCAGGGCGCAGACGTAGGGCCGCAACGCCTCCTCCACC
The DNA here is from genome assembly GCF_055580265.1 of Streptomyces sp. NPDC032091. Lineage (NCBI taxonomy): Bacteria > Bacillati > Actinomycetota > Actinomycetes > Kitasatosporales > Streptomycetaceae > Streptomyces > Streptomyces sp. NPDC032091. Next base: position 155,563 of record NZ_JBVILR010000013.1, read on the forward strand.
AGCGCCGCGTCGGCCCGCTCGCGCGCCGCCACCGCACCCGCGACCTTCTCGCCGAACGCCAGCTTCTGCTCGTGCGTGCCGCCCCCCGCCTCGCGGAGGGCCTGGTGCTGGGCGCGCAGCTGGGCGTCGGCACCGACCACGGAGGCCAGGACCGCCTCCTCGTCGTGGGAGGCCTTGACGTTGAACTCGTCCTTGCCCTCCAGCTCGGAGAGCCGTTCCAGATACTGTTCCTGACGGCCCGTGAGGACAGCGGTGACGGTGTCGTCGTCGGGGGAGACGCCGCCGAACCGCAACGGCAGGACCGGACCGCTGCCGCCCGCCTCGATCACCACCCGCTGGTGGGCCAGCAGGTCGCGACGTTTCGGCCTCAGTTCCGCGGGCGCGTCGCTGACCAGCGCCACCAGCTTTCCTCCGCGTACCGCTCGTACGGGCAGGGGTGGTTCCCCGATGCCCGCCAGACTGTCGGGCAGGTCCTGTCCGGCGCGGGCGATGCCGTAGACGTAGGTGCTCATTCCTTCTCCTCCCGGCGGGTGGCGGTGCGCCGGCCCCGGGGCCGGCTCTCGGTCTCCTCGTCCTTCCCGGACTCGTCCCGGGCCTGCGTGAACGCGTCCGCGATCGTCTGGGCGGCGCCGCTGAGGGCGCCCTTGGTCTTGCCGCGCGCCCCGGACTCGGTCACTTCGCCGACGAGGTCGGGCAGGCCGGGGCTCTTGCGCGGACCGGCCTCCAGGTCGAGGCGGTTGCACGCCTCGGCGAAGCGCAGGTAGGTGTCCACGCTCGCCACCACCACGCGCACGTCGATCTTGAGGATCTCGATGCCGACCAGGGAGACGCGCACGAAGGCGTCGATCACCAGGCCGCGGTCCAGGACCAGTTCGAGTACGTCGTAGAGACCGCTGGAGCCGCCGCCCGAGGCGGCCTGAGCGGGCTGGGCAGGAACGACAGTCATGATTTCCGGTTTCCCTCTCGTCTCAAGGACGGGGCAGGCGGGCCCGGCACGTTCAGCGGCGGTCCGCGCGGCCCCTCTCGTAGCGGCGGGTGCGCCGGTAGCCGACGAGTTCGCCGTCGGCGTCGACGGTGACCTCGTAGGAGGCCAGCAGGCTCATCGTTTCCGGCACCCGGGCCAGTTCCACGACCTCGACCGACAGGTGCCAGACACCGTCCTGGTCGCGTTCGCAGGAACTGACGGATTCGGCCGGCAGCGCCAGCAGAGCCGACAGCTGCTCCATCGCGGCCGCGATCACCGCGGCGGCTCGGGGTCGAGGCCCACTACCCGCCATGTCGTCTTCTCCCTCAGGGGTGTTGGCCATGACTTCCTCTGCCGCGTATGTCCCCGGGTCGCGCCCCCAAACAGGCGCGGGACCCGCCCCGGAGCCGGTCAGTCATGGCGGTGCCGGCCGTGGCGCGGGGGTTCGGCGGTCACCAGCAGGACCAGGGCGAGGCCGACGGGCAGCAGGAACAGGAGCATCACGGTCATGCCCGCGCGGGTGCCCCCGGAAGGGCTTTTGACACCGGCCCGGCCCCCGCAGACGAGCCTCTTGCCGCAACTGCTGTGCCATGACGATGCGTCGGTACCCTCGCCGGTCGCATCCGGGGAAGTCCCCGCCGGCCGCGATGACCTGGCCCTCCGGGTCCGTGCCGCCCGGCGCGGCGCCCGGTTCCCCCTCATGCCGCTCGGCGTGCTCATGCGGCGCGGAATCCTGGTCCCGGCCGCCTCACCTTCAGGACCGGTCCACTGGCCCGTCGGACCGCCCAGGCCTACGCCGCGACGGGGTTGCTTCTCCGTCCACACCGGTCAGCCGACCGAGGCATCGGTACCCCGCTCCGGCCGTACGTCCCCACCGGGATCGTCCTGGTCCGGATGACGAGCGCCCCCGCGCTCTGGCACCTGCGGCACGGGATGCCGCAGCCCGGCGGCCGCACCGACCTCCGGGGCCTGAGCCTCGACTCCGCCCCCCGGGACGACCCGGTTCATCGAGCGGCTCGCCGGAACGCCCTGGCCGTCGGCCTGCCGCTGCTGATGCCGGCCTGGGGTGGAGCCGGGCCCCGCCCTGCCGCTGCTCAGCCCGGGCCCCACGCCCCCGGAAGCCATGATTCCTGCGCCCCCGCGACCGCCCTCAACTCCGGTACGCGGCAGCGGCGATCCGGACGAACGCCGTCACCAGAGGGTTCGCGTCGTCCTGCTGCCAGGCCACCACCACCGGGCTCGGAGCCATGTCGGCGAGCGGCACCAGGGCCAGCCCCTCGGGCGGCGCGTGGCCGAGCGGGGCCAGGCCGACGGTTCCGTTCCACCGCACGGCCTCAAGGCACTCCTGCACCGCGCGGACCACCGGCCCCTCCCGGCGCTCCCCGGCGTGCCAGTAGGCCTGCCAGAGCGGATCCGTACCCGCCGGGAACCGGAACCAGCGCCGCCCGGCCAGCTCGGCCGGCTCCAGCCGCTCCCTCCCCGCCAGCGGGTCGTCCGCGCGCAGGACCACCCCCACGGGATCGGCGCGCAGCTCGCGCACCGTCAGGCCCGTTTCCGCGAACGGCCCGCGGGTCAGGGCGACGTCGACGAGCCCGGCCCGCAGCCCGCACGTCGGGTCCGCCAGACCGGTCTCGCGGACGCGCACCTCCACACCCGGATGGCGCCGCCGGAACGCCGCGGCCAGACGGCGGGCCCCCGAGTCGGCCCGGTCGGTCAGCATGCCCACGATGAGGGCCCCGGCGCCGGCCGCGCCGGCCACCCGCGCCCGCGCCCGCTCCACCCGCTCCAGCAGCGCCCGCGCCTCGTCCAGCAGCACCGCGCCAGCGGGCGTCAGTACGACACCGCCCGGCGAGCGGACCAGCAGGTCGGCCCCGACGTCCGCTTCGAGCCGCCGGATCGCCCGGCTCAACGGCGGCTGGCTCATGTGCAGCCGGGCCGCGGCCCGGCCGAAGTGGAGCTCCTCGGCGACGGAGACGAAATAGCGCAGCGTCCTCAACTCCATGACCGGCAACGATACCGAGGCGGTATCGGCGTTCTCCAGACGGTATTGGACGGCCCCCGAGCCTCCGCGCTGCAATCGGGACATGACACACCACTCACCGGCCGGGCACTCCGCAGCCGACCCCGCCGTGTCCGTCGTCCGTCCGTGCCAGGGCGAGACGATCGTCCTGGGCACCACGCGGATGCGCATCCTGGAGGACGGCGCCACCACCGGGCACCGCATCGGATTCGCGGAGTCCGTCCTCGCCCCGCACACCCCCGGACCGCCCCAGCACCGCCACGCCGAGCACGACGAGGGCTTCTACGTCCTCTCCGGCACCATCCGCTTCACCGTCGGCCACACCAGCCACGACGCCCCCGCCGGCACGCTCGTCGTGGTCCCGCCCGGCGCCCCGCACACCTTCGCGAACGTCACCGACCAGCCGGCCGTCATACTCAGCACCTTCACCCCCAGCCGGTACGCGCAGTACTTCCGGGACCTCCAGCGCGTCCTCGCCGACGGCAGCCCCCTGACCCCGGAGGTGAACGCCGCCGCCATGGCCCCCTACGCCACCCACCCCGCCCCCGAGTTCCCCTGACGTCTCCCCCCCCGCTCGACGACACCGGACACGGGTCCTCTCGGCCCGGCGGGGTCCCGCGGCCCGTTCAGCCGGCCGGCAGCGCGGCCGCCAGCCGCCCCAGCGCCGCCTTGACCCGGTCCGGCGTCACTCCCCGCGCGCGCTGCTGGAGGAACACCTCCGGTGCCAGCGGCGCGAGCAGACCGTCCACCAGCGCCTCCGGGTCCGCGACGCCGGCCTCGCGCAGCAGGCCGAGGACGTGGGCGCGCCAGAAGCCGTACGCCCCGATGGTGAAGCGCTTCTCACCGGTTTCGGCGCCCAGCACCAGATGGCCGTGGGTCTCCAGCAGGTCGACCATGGCGGCGTAGAACGCGGTGAGCCGATCGAGCGGCGGCGCGCCGGGGCCCAGGGGAGGAGCGCCGCGCAACAGCTCCTCCTGCAGCCGGCGTTCGTGCTCGTCCAGCAGTGCCGCGGCGATGGACGTGACGTCCGGGTAGCGGCGGTAGAGCGTGCCGCGGCCGATGCCGGCCGCCCGGGCGATGTCCTCCATCGTGACCGCCCGAGGATCGCCGGCGGCGAACATCTCGGCGGCGGCGGAGAGCACCTTGGCCCGGTTGCGGGCGGCGTCCGCGCGTTCCCTCGTCCCCATGGAGCCCCAGTCTACCGGAATAACCGGACGCCCTGTCCGGTTGACCCTCTCGTCCGGTATAACTGGACGCCTTGTCCGGTTGCTGTCCCGTCCGCTACCGAGGGGCCCCGTCATGACCACGCTGCCGCACCTCGACGCCGTCGCCGCCACCTGGCGCCCGTCCCACCCGCAAGGCACCTACCGGCGGGCCGACTCCCGGGCGGCGCACGACGCGTCCCGCACGGCCGGAGGGTCCCTGTGAACTGGCTCCTCCTGATCGCGGCCGGCCTGGTGGAGGTCGCCTGGTCGCAGAGCATCAAACCGACGGCCGGGTTCACCCGCCCGCTGCCCACGCTGCTCTGCTTCGCGCTCGCCGCCGTCGCCGTCTATCTGCTGTCCCTCGCGATGAAGGGCCTGCCGGTCGGCACGGCCTACGCCGTCTTCACCGGGATCGGCGCGGCCGGTGCCATCACCCTGGGCGCCGTGGTCCACAAGGACCCGGTGACTCCAGGCCGCCTCCTGGCCCTCGCCCTGATCATCGGCGGCGTGGCCCTGTCCCACGCGACCGCCCCGACCGAGTGAGGATCCGCCTCGACGTGGAACACCTCGTCCTCGGCCTCAGCGAGACGTTCCAGCCCCCCGGCGCCGCTCGCCGGACTCGGCCGGTCCACGTCGCCGCCTGGCCTACTCGCCTCGGTTCCCGAACACCGGATACCCCGGCAGCGGGGCCACCTCCCAGCCACCGGCCACCTGACGCGACAGGGCCCGCATCGTGCGCGCGAGGGCCGGGAACTCCTCCAGCCCGCTCGCCGCCTCCCAGCGATGCCTCAGCACCTGCCGTCTCGTCGGGGCCGGGCGCCGCGTCCGGTGGAGCGGGCCGTCCTCCGCGGTGCGGGGCAGCAGACGCACCGTCGCGTCCACGGTCCAGACGGCCGTGGCCGCACGCATGTCGGCCTGCCACACCTCCTCGTCGGCCAGTGCCGGGTACACGCCGACGACCTCCGCGCGATAGGCCTGCTCGACCGCCGCGGCCGTCCCGGCCGGCAGCTTGAAGACGCACCAGCAGCTGGAGAACGGCATCCGGCAGTACGCGGCCGTCAGGAAGACCGACTGGTAGCAGGCCGCCTCGAAGTCGATCAGCCGCAGCCCCTCGGGGGTGATCAGGCTGTTGTCCGGACAGGTGTCACCCGGGGTGAAGGCCGGATACTCCTCGCCGCCCGCTGTTCCGATCCGGGTCAACTCCTCGTCGAGGCCCGCCGGAGGGACGATCCCGGCGCCGTCGAGCAGCGCGGCCAGAGCGGCGGCGTTCCGCGCGATCCACGGCTCGTCCTCCCAGGACGGCATACCCCTGTCGTACCGGGACCACAGCCGCGCGAGATCGGCGCGCCGGTGCACCGACTCCGCGGCCAGCGCCCCGAGCCCCCGGGCCCAGGCCGCCAACCCGTCCCCAGCAACGGTCGGATCGTCCCCGAGCAGAACGTCCGCCAGCGTCGGCGCGTTCCCCAGATCGGCCATCACCAGCAACGGAACCCCGGGGTGCACGCCCAGGACCTCGGGACCGGCGATCCCGAGGGACAGCCCGGCGGCCTCGGCCGTGAAACAGCGCAGGGACTCCGGCTCGTTGCCGAACGCCTTGACGATCACACTGCCGCCGTCGGCCGTTCGGCAACGCAACACGGTGCTGCGGGAGCTGCCTCCCAGGTCGACCGCCCCGGACAGCCGAGTGTCCACCAGTTCGCCCGCCGCGCGCAGGATCGACTCCACGGCGGCATTCTGCCACCGCCGCCACCCCGGGGGCCCGTCGTCCGGTGTTCCAGCACCGACCGCCTCGATCCCTCAGGTCCGGCCGACGAGGGCATGGGCCGGGCCGGAACGGGCGTAGAGGACCTCCTTGCCCAGGCGGTGCGCCGAGAGGAGCCCGGCGTCGCGCATCGCGGTGAGGTGCTGGGAGACCGCGCCGGCGGTCAGACCGGTGCGGGCGGCCAGCGTCGTGGTCGTCGCCGGCTGGTCCAGCAGCGCCAGCAGAAGCGCGCGGGAGCGGCCGAGCACCTTCGCCAGCGCCGCGTCGGGCGCAGCCGGCTCCCTGCTCTCCCACAGGGTCGCGACACCTCGCACGGGGTAGCGCAGGAGCGGCTGCCAGCCGGGGGCCGTCAGCGAGAACACGCGCGGGTGCGCGAACACCGACGGTACGAGCAGCACCCCCCGCCCCTCCAGGCGGGCGTCCGCCGCCCGTTGGCGGCGCCGGCGCACGCGCAGGGTGTCGTCCTGCCAGGTGATGCCGGGGTCGAGGTCCTCGAAGAGGCCGTGGGCGCCGCCGGTGGCCATGAGCCGCGCCCGGTGCAGGACGTCGCCGTCGAGCAGGGCCCGGATGCGGGGCCAGTACGGTGCGATCGCGATGTCCCAGTACGCGCGGACGAGCCGGGCGATGTCGTCGAGCCGGGCGGCGGTGTCGGGGTGGCGCAGGCCGAGGGCGTCCAGACCGGCCCGGACGCGGTCGTGCGGCTGCTCGCGCAGGGCGGCCAGTTCCAGCTCCAGGTCGGGCGCGTGGCTCACCGGGGGAGGACAGACGAACGCGGCGATGACACCCGGCGTGATCAGCTCGGTCAGCGGACGCAGGTCCAGCCCCGCGAGCCGGGGCCGTACGGCCCGCACCCAGGGGTGGTGCAGCGGGTGCTCCGCCGGGAAGGCGAGCACGCGCAGACTCGCGATCGCCTCCCACAAGGGAGAGAGCGCGAACCGCGTGTGGGCGAGGTCCGCCGCAGAGTACTTGAGTCTCAACTCCATTCAGCCAAGGCTAAATCGTTCACCGCGTTCAAGAGGCCGGGGCGAGAGTCCGGGCATGCTCCTCTCCACCGACCGGGACTTCCGCCGGATCTTCGCCGCCGACGCCACCAGCAAGTTCGGGACCCAGATCAGCGCACTCGCACTGTCGTTCCTGGCCCAGTCCGCACTCCACGCCGACCCCGCGCACGTCGGCCTGCTGGCCACCCTCGGCACCGTCTCCTTCCTCCTCGTCGGCCTGCCCGCAGGCGCCTGGATCGACCGGGTCCGCAAACGCCCCGTCATGATCGGCGCCGATCTCGCCCGTGCCGCCCTGCTCGCCTCTGTCCCCCTCGCGTGGGCCTGCGGATCGCTGACCCTCGCCCACCTGTACGCGGTGGTCGCGCTGATGGGCGTCGCCACGGTCCTCTTCGACGTGGCCCACCTCGGCTACGTGCCCCACGTCGTCGGCCGGGACCGGCTGCTCGCGGCGAACACGGCCCTCGTCAGCCTCAACTCCGTCGCCGACGTCTCAGGCCGCGGCATCGGAGGCCTGATCGTCCAGGCCGCCGGTGCCCCCCTGGCCCTCCTCGTCGACGTGGCCAGCTACCTCGGCTCGGCGCTGCTGACCGCACGCGTCCGCCGCCCCGAACTCCACCTCCGCAAGGCCGGACGGGCGCCGCTGCTGCGGGACGTCGGCGAGGGCCTGCGGTTCGTGCTCCGCCATCCCCGGCTGCGCCCGATCGCGCTCGAAGGCGCGCTCACGAACCTCGGCATCCAGCTGGCCGTCGTGTCCCTCCTCATCACCCTCGCCGACCGCCCCGGCACCGCCGGTCTGATCCTCGCCGCCGGCGGCCTGGGCACCCTCGCGGGCTCGCTGGCGGCTCCCCGCCTGCACCGCACCCTCGGCCCGGTCCGCTGCCTGTGGCTGCCGGGCCCGTTCCTCGCCCCGTTCGCCCTCGCCATCGGTGTGGACGACCTGCGGATCGCGGGCGCCGCCTGGGCGATCACCCTGGCCAAGACCGGTGTGGACAACGTCCTGCGCGTCTCCTTCCGGCAGGGGGCCACCCCACCGGAGCTCCAAGGCCGCATGAACGCCACCTTCCGCTTCCTGCTCACCGGTGCCCTCGCCGCGGGCGCCGCCCTCGCCGGCCTGATCGCCCAGACGGCCGGCCCCCACACCGCCCTCTGGGCGGCAGCGGCCGTCCTCTCGGTCCGCTGGGTCCTCACCGTCCCCCTCAGCCGGCCGGAAGAGCCGTCACCGGCCCGGGCCGGTGCCTGACGCCCGGCGCATGTCGCAAGCCGACGGGACCGCGGGTCAGGCGTCGGTGACGAGGGTGAGCGTGCCGTGGAGGCGGCGGATCGCCTCTTCGGCGTCGGCGTACTGCTCGGGGGTCGGCCGGACGGCGCCGAAGGTGGGACCGTCTTCGGCGGGAAGAGCCCGCCAATGCAGGACGGGTGTGAGCGCGGTGACGGCCGCGCCGAGGAACCAGGCGAGACGTCCGTGGACGCGGGCGAGGGCGATGGCCAGGACGGCGAGGGCTTCCCGCAGGTGCTCCAGCCGGTCGATCGCGGTCAGGGCCTCTTGGGTGTGCGGGGTGCCGATGGCCGTGCGGAGCTCGGCGGCGGCCTGAGCGGCGGTGGCGCGGTCGGCGGGGGAGGGGGCCCAGGCATGGTCCCGGAGCTGCTGTTCGGCTTCCTCGGCCAAGCCCTCGATGAGCGTCCGCATATCCATGCCGTCACCCTAGTCTGCCCGTGGACGGTCGGCCGCCGCGAACCAGTCGTCCCGGCCGTGATCCGCGTCGAACCACCCGCACCGCTCCGGGCACCACATCGACCCCATCCGCTCCGCCGGAACCGCCCGAAGCGGACGGTCGGAGCGCCCCGGCTCAGTCCTTGCTGGCGCTGTGCCAGCTCATCCCCCAGCCATAGGCGAGGTCCGCCGCCTGCTGCTTGAAGACGCCCGGCGCCAGAACCAGGTACTGCGCCTCCCTCCGCACGATCAGCTCCCCGTCCACGTTCTCGATCAGCGCGATCGCGGCGACCGGCGAAGGGACGGTGCATTCGTCCAGCCGCACCTCGATCGGGGGCCCGGCGGGCGGATACAACGTGGCGACCCCATGCAGCCCCGCGAAGCTGGACGCCCCGTCGTAGATGACCACGAACACCAACAGGCGTCTGATGTCCGCCGCGTGATCGAGATTGATCAGGAGGTTCTCCCCGTCCGCGCTTCCGCCGGTGCGGTCGTCCTGGTCCAGCAGGACGTACGGCGGCTGGTCGAACGAGCCGAACTGCCGGTTGATGGGGTGGACGATGCCCTTCGTCCCGTTCTGCAGCTCCCACAGACAGGAGAGGTCCAGATCGACGTCCTCCAGGCGGACGGCGTCCTTGCCCTTGTTCATCCAGCCGCGCGGAGGCCTGGCCGCGCTCCACGAGAGGTTGACCCGCATGGACCCCGACGTGACGCCCTGCTTCGTCAGCGACACCGCGGGCGAGGCCTTCGTCAACGTGATCTTCGACAGACGCACCGGCTGGGACACCGGCCGGGACACCGATCGGGGCGCCGGGGCCGCCGGCGCGGACCGCACCTGCGCCCCGGTCGACGCGGCGGGTTCGTCGACGGTGATGCCGAAGTCGGTGGCCAGCCCGGCGAGCCCGGAGGCGTAGCCCTGGCCCACGGCGCGGAACTTCCACGCACCGTTGCGCCGGTAGAGCTCGCCGAGCACGAACGCCGTCTCGGAGGTGGCGTCCGTGGGGTCGAACCGCGCCTCCTCGGCGCCGCTCTCCGCGTCCAGTACGCGCACGAACAGCCCCGACACCTGCCCGAACGTCCCGTCGGTGGAAGCCGCGAGCACCACGGTCCCGATGTCCTGCTCCACCGCCGACAAGGTGACGCCGATCGTCTCGACGGTACTCGTGCCGTCCTGGCGCCTGCCCTCGTGCCGGACGGCACCACTGCCGTGCACGGGCTGGTTGTAGAACACGAAGTCGTCGTCCGACCGCACCTTCCCGGCCGGCGTCAGCAGCAGGGCGGACACGTCCACGTCCGGGACGCCGGGCCCCGCCCGCCACCCCAGCTCCACCCGCACCCGCGGACTCCCCACCGGAACGTTGGCACCCTTGCGCAGGCCCATGCGACGATCCCCCTTCCGCGACCGACCCCCACGCCCGCAGCGTACGAGCATTCCGGCGCGTCTTCCCCGAAAGCCAGGATTTGCCGCCCCCGGCCCCCGGCCCCTCCCTCCGGCCGCCGCCACAGGTCAGCGGAGCCCCTGTCTCACCAGCGGACGGCGCTGAAGTCCACCGGCCGGGGCCGCAACAGCCGGGTGCGTTCCGCCAGCGCGCCCAACCGCCGGGACATCTCGTCGGCGGGCAGCCGGCGCCGGTCGCCGTGGCCGGGGAGCACCCATTCGAACCGGATCCGGCCGGCCGTCCTGGCCAGCGAGGCGGCCAACTCCTCGATGGAGTACCAGGTGACGCTGTCCGCGACCTCCAGATCACCGGTCCCGCGCGACCAGTAGAAGCTGTCCCCGCTGAAGCAGTACCGGCCGTCGGCGAGGTAGAGCACACTCCCGCGCGTGTGGCCAGGCAGCGGATGTGCGGTGACCCCTTCACCCACCTCCACCGGCTCGACCCCACGCATCACCCGGTCGGCGTCGGGTGCCGCGTCCAGATCGCCCTCGTGGATCCACAGCCGGGCGCCGAAGTGGTCCGCGTAGCGTCGGCCGTGTGCGGCGTGATCACGATGGGTGAGCAGCACATCGGTCACTCGACCCGAGGCCGCGTAGCGCTCGGCGAGCACCGGACTCCAGCGCGGCGTGTCGATCATCATGGCCGTCCCCGACGGCCGCCGGAGCAGATAGGCGTTGGCCCCGGCCGTCTGCCGCGAGTTGTGCCCGCAGAGCAGTACGCCGCTGTCCAGCTCCATGGGGAAGGGGTCGAGCCGCTGATCGGGCCGCTGGGAGGTGTGGCGGATCGAGCGGGTGGGGCAGGCGAAGACGGCCGCGTGTAAGCGCCGCGTCTCCGCCTCGTCGCGCGGCGGGCGCAGGACCTGCGACGCGCCGTCCACCTCGCCGATCAGCTCGGGCGCGAGCTGTCGTGCCACATCGCAGTTGGTGCAACGGTCATCCACGTACCAGCCGTCCACGGCAGGTCTCCGTTCCAAGGGAGGGGGGAGCAGGTCCGATCCGGACCGCCCTTCCTGGATACCCCACCCGCGTCCGGAAGCGGTAGGCCCCGCCGATCTTGCACTTCCGGCCCCGACGCGCTCTCTTCCGCCCGCACACGGGACCGGTGCGACGCCGGCGGAACGCGCTCCGGTAGGCGCTCGGACCCTGTCCGGTGTGGCGGACGCCACCCGGTCACGTTGACGCCGCGAGGAACTCCCGCAAGTCCACGACCGAGTAACCCCCCTCCACCGCCGCGTCGATGATCCGTGGCAGGGCCTGGGCGTCGAGCACCACCCCATCACCTTCGCTGCTTCCGACATGCATCTGGAGGACCGCCCCGGGCCCCAGCGAGCCCACCGCCCTGCGGACCACCCGGTCCACGGTCATGCCGCCGGCCGGCCCCAGGTAACCGTTCGTGTCGTTGGTGAACTCGATCGCCGCGTAGCCCAGCTCGTTGACGTCCTCGACCGCGTCCTGCGTCGTGGAGCTGTAGGGGAACCGGAAGAACGGCAGGGGCTCGACCCCGGAGGCGGTCCGGATCGCGGCGTCGGCCGCGCGGACCTCCCGCACCCGCTCCGGCGTGCTCAGGTCGTCGAAGTACGGGTGGCTGTAGGAGTGGTTGCCCAACCCGTGCCCGGCCTCGGCCATCGCCCGCACGGCCGCCGGACAGGCCTCGGCGTACATCCCCGTGGGAAAGAAGGTGGCGGGCACTTTCCGCCGGCCCAGCTCGGCCAGCACGGTGGCGACCCCACTGTCGTCCCACGCGGCGTTGAAGGTGAGCGCCACCACCTTGCGCGACGTCGGCAACCGCCGGATCTCCTGCCCGAGCAGCGAAGCCGGCGGCCGGGGCCCCGCCACAACCCCGGCCTCCCGCCCCCGGCCGGCCGGCGCGGCCACCGCACTCGGGCCGGGCGCCAGCCCCGCAGCCAACAACGCCGCCAGCGCGGCACGTCGTCCCACATCCACCGCGGCCACTCCCTCGATCACCACGCCGCCCCACGCGACGCTCCCACGAGTGTGCGAGCACCCCGCCAGGCAGCCCCGCTCAGCGGCGCCGCGCAGCCGGGTGATCAGAGATCGCTGGCACGATATCGGCATGCACCCCGTACACACGCTCGACGTACACACGCTCGACGGCCTGGACGCCCGTCCCTGGTCCTCCCTCTCCCACGCCCACGGCAGTGCGGCGGACGTTCCCGACCTCCTGCGGGCTCTGACCGGCACCGACGTCGACGCGGCGGAGGAAGCACTGTCCGAGCTGTACGAACGCGTTCTGCACCAGGGGACGGTCTACGCCGCCAGCGCGGAGACGGTGCCGTTCCTGGCCGAAGTCGCGGCGGCCGGCCACCACACGGCAGACGTCCTGACGCTGCTCGGCGGCCTGGCCGAGAGCGAGGACGAGTACGGCGTGGCACCGGGCGCGGTCCGGGCGGCCGTCGCCGGCCGGCTCCCTTCGCTCCTTCCCCTCTTGGCCTCCCCGGAGCCGGAGGTCCGCCGGACCGCGGCCTGGGCGGTGTCCCACACCCGCGCGACCGAGCTCGCGCTCCCCCCGCTCCGCGTCCGCTGGGACCAGGAAGCCGAACCCGCCGTACGGGCGGAGGTCCTGGCCGGGATCGCCCGGCTCGACCCGCAGGGCGCAGCGGCGGCGGCCGCCGCCGTCCTGGACCCGTCCCAGCCGGCCCGGGTGCGCATGGCCGCCGTCTTCGCCTCCCTCGACGCCGGCGCCCCGTGGACCGAGCCCCTGCACAAGACGATGCTGTCCCTTCTGCCGGCCGACCCCCTGCGCTCCGATCTCGACCTCGATCGCGGCGAGCCACTGACCGCCGTCACCGAGGCGCTCCTGGGCCGGGGCGGCCGCAACGACCGCAAGGTGGCGTTCGCACTGATCGACGCGGCCCTGCACGACGGTCGGCCCGACGTGCGGGCCGAAGGCCTCTGGGCGGCCGACCGCGCCTGCATGCTCTCCCGCAGCGCCCCGCGGCGCCTGGTGTGGAACCTGCGGGCGGCGGCCGTCGACGAGGAGTCGGTGATCGCCATGTCGTCCCTCCTGGGTCGCCTGGGCAGCGTCGCGGCACCCACCGCGGACCTCCTCGCCGCCCTCGCCCGACGGAACCCGGACCAGGACGACGCCCCTGCGGACCGCGCCCTGGACGCGCTCGTACGCGTCGCGCCCGCACAGGCGGCCCCGCTCCTGGCCGCCGCTCTCGGGCGGCGCCCACGGGCCCTCGCCGCCGCTGGCGGGTTCCGCAGCGCGGAGGAATCCGCCTTCCCGTACGACGGTGAACTCCTCGACGCGGTCCGCCAACGCCTCGCCCGGCCCGAGGCCCTGAGCAGCAACGAACCCCGGCAACTGGCGAACCTGCTGGCGGGGTGGGGCGCCGAGGCGGCGCCGGCGTTGCCCGAGCTGTGCGCGGCCCTCCCGTACTTCCCCGGTCCGGCCGCCCGAGCCATCGCCCGCGTCGCCGCCGAGGGCGCCCCGGCGGACCGCGCCCGGGCCGCCGCCTCGCTGCGGGCGGTGACGGCCGAGCGGGGCGGCCTCCCCGTGGCGAAGGCCCTGTACGACCTCGACGGCGAGATCGCGCCCCTGCTGCACCACCTCGAACAGGACCTCCGGCGCGGCGCCGACCAGCTCGGGGAGGCGGTCAAGATGGCTGCCGCGCTCGGCCCCCGGGCAGCGGCGCTGGCGCCCGCCCTCCGCGAGGCGCTGAGCGGCACGAGGGCCGACACCACGCCCGGGCTGGATACGGACACGGCCCTCGCCGAGGCATGGTGGCGTGTCACGGGGGACGCGGACGGGGCGGTCGCCGTCCTGGACTCGGTCTTCGCACGCGCCGAACGGAACCCCTGGTGCCGGTGGTCGGTGGTGCGGGCCGCCCGCGCGACGGCCCTCCTCGGCCCCGCGGGACGGCCCCTCGCCACCCGCCTGGAAGCCGCCCTCGACGATCCGACCCAGGCACCGGCCGCGGTACTGGCCCTCACGGCCGTGTCCGAACCCGCCACGCCGGACCGTCCCTTGCTCGCCGAGGCCGCCTTGCGATCGGCCGAATCGGACGCCGACCCGAGGGGAGCCTGCGACGCCCTGGAAGCACTCGGCCCCGACGCCTTGACCCCCGACCACGTCCGCCGACTCGCCGAGCTCGCCGACGGCGACGCCCGGGTCATCCGCTCGGGAACCGAAGACCGCATCATCCACCAGGACGAAGCCCTCCGGATCCGCGCCCGCGCACTCCTGACCGCCTGCACGCCCCCCTGACGGCCACCAGCGGCCACCTCACGTCGATCGCGTGAGCGCGGATGAGAATCTGGAGCACCCCGAACGCACACTCACTACGACGTGCGGAGCCGGCCGCTCCCATGGCAGGATGACGGCATGTTGATCAGAAAGGGCGATGCCGCGTAGGCGCCCGAAGGCCGTCCGCGCCGAGCAGTGGCGGCCTCGTAGACACGTAGAAGTCCAGAAGATCAGGGGCGTTTCCGCGAGGACCCGTGCGGCTGTCCGGCGCGTCGAAGACGAGCGCATGTGGCCCGGCACGGTGGCCGACGCGCTGGCTCGTTTCGCGTCGGCGTTCGCGCAACCCGGCCGCTACCTGAACGCACCCCCGGTCTGGCAGCCCGGCCTGGAGATCGAGTACGCCCGCGATGATCTGGAAGAGGTCATGCGTCACCTCCCGCGCGGCGCCCGTCGAGATCTCGGCCGCCTGATGTCGCGTATCGACGACGAGTTCGAGCGCCGCACCCTGCCGAACCCTTGGCTGGCGAACGCCTGCACGGTGGGCGGCTGGTGGTGGTCGAGGATCCGAGAACACTGATGACCTTGGACGTCGACAGCACCCGAGCTCCTCGTCGCCGGCGAGGCGGCCGTCGCGCCGACGACCTCGCCTGGACCTTCGTGAACGCCCGTGCCCCGGGCCCGAAGTGGCAGACGGCCGGCTCGTAGGCCCCGTCCGGTGTGGGGCCCTCGACGCTCGGCGTAGGCGTCTTCAGCTCTGCCCGCGCCCGGCTCTGCGCGCCCGAGCGTAAACCCCTGGCCGTCGCCATCTCCCGGGCATTAGGGTGCTCGCCGCACCGAGCCCGAGGGGGACCATGCAGACCGCCGCCGCACCACCGGAGGCCACCCGCACGCCTTGGCGGAATCCGGCTTTCCGGCGGTTTGTATCGGCCAACCTCATTTCGGCGGCCGGCTCCGCCATGGCGCCCCTCGCCCTGGCCTACTCCGTCATCGAGCAGGGCGGTGGCGCCGGCTCCCTCGGCCTTGTCCTCGCCACCAACACCCTCCCCACCATCGGATTCCTCCTCATGGGCGGCGTCTTCGCCGACCGGCTGTCCCGGAGCCGGATCCTCTTCCTCGGCAACCTCCTCGCCGCTGCCGCGCAGGGAGCCCTCGCCGTGACCGTGGCCACGGGCCACGCGACGACGCTGTCCATGGCCGCCTGCGGTCTGGTCTCGGGCACCGCGGCCTCGTTCATCGTCCCGGCCATGCAGGGCGCCGTGGCACAGATCGTCCCCGAGGAGCACCTCCCACAGGCCAACGCACTGCTCAGGCTCCCCGGCAATGCGGTCAAGGTGCTGGGGCCGGTCGTCGGCGGTCTCGTCGTCGCCGCGAGCGACGCGGCCTGGGCCCTGGCCTGGGACGCCCTCACCTTCGCCATCGCCGCCGTCCTGCTCCTCACCCTTTCCCTGGAGACCCCGCCCACCCCGCGCACGGGTGTCCTGGCCGACCTGCGGGCGGGCTGGGACGGCTTCCGGTCCCGTACCTGGCTGTGGACGTACACGGCCGCCGGCGCGGTCCTCGTCGCGGCGTGGCTGGCCGGCTTCCAGCTCCTCGGCCCCCTCGTCGCCGCCCGCGAGTACGCCGGGGCGCGCGACTGGGGGCTGGTGCAGGCGGCGTTCTCCTGCGGTCTGCTGGCCGGCACCCTGGTCTGTCTGCGCTGGAAGCCGTACCGCCTCCTGACCGTCGCGGTCGCCACGTCCGGCGCCCTCGCGCTCCCCCTGGCCGCCCTGGCGGCCGCCCTGCCCCTGCCCGTCGTCCTGGCGGCGGCCGTGTTGGCGGGGATCGGCCTGGACGTGGCGATCGTCGCCTGGAACACCGCGTTCCAGCAGCACGTCCCACAGCCGGAACAGGGCCGCATGAGCGCCTTCAACGGCGTCGGCGAACGCCTGGCCATCCCCCTCGGCTACCTCATCACCGCCCTGGCCGCCCACCTCTGGAACACCCGCACGGCCCTCCTGGCCTGCGCAGCCCTGATCGCCGCCGCGGCCATCCTCAACCTCTGCGTCCCCGAGGTCCACCGCATCAACCACCACACCCCGAAGGACCAGGGAGCACTAGGCTCCGGCACATGACCAGCGATTTCGGCTTCACCTGCCTGTGCTGCGGAGCCCACCACCCTGAGCTGCCGATGAGCTACACGTCCGAGGCTCCGGCCGTATGGGACCCGGCCTTCGCCGACGCCGATGACTGCCTGCTGTCCGCGGACCAGTGCGTCGTCCGCGGAGAGCACTATTTTGTCAAGGGCCTGATCGAGATACCGGTCATCGGCGCTGACGAGGTGTTCTCCTGGGGCGTCTGGGTCTCGCTCAGCCGCGAAAGCTTCTTCCGGGCTGCCGACCTGTGGAACAACCCCGGCCGGGAGGCTGAGAAGCCGTACTTCGGCTGGCTCACCACCGACCTGCCGGTCTACCCGAACACCCTCAACCTCAAGACGCACGTGCACACGCGTCCGCTCGGTGAGCGCCCCTTCGTCGAGCTCGAACCCACCGACCACCCCCTCGCCGTCGAACAGCGCACGGGAATCACCCTGGACCGCGTGCGGGAGATTGCAGCTGCTGTGCTCCACTCCACCGCGGACAAGCAGCAGCGACGGCCGACCCGACGAGTGGGGTCTTCGCTGGTGCCCCGGCGGTTCAAACGGCGCCCGTCCTGTCGTCGACCCGGAAGGTGATGACGTCGACCTCGTCGCTCCCGGCCAGATCCCGGTAGTGGCCCCTGAGGCCTTCCCGGAGTTCGGTTGCGGTCGTCAGCCCCTCGGCTTGGGCGTCTTCATTGGTGAGGTCGCTGACCAGGCAGTGCCTGATGTCGGTCACGTATGCCGGAAGGACGACTTCGGGGTCGCTCTCGAACACCAGCCGTACTGGCCCGAGCTGGGCCGGGTCCCGGAAGCGGGTGGTCCTGGTCTTGGCGCCCGAGCGGACGGCTTCGAGGTAGCGGGGATGGAACCGGATGATCGGGGGGCCGGCCGTCTCGGGGTCCTGGTAGAGCGATGGGTCGAGACCGTTCATGCCTTCCGGGGTCCACCGCTGAGTCAGTGGCATCAGGTCGGCAGCGAGAACGGACCGGAGCCCCGCGGGCGTGGGCACGATGACGCGCATGGTGGGGTAGTAGTCCACGAAGACCTGCCGGTCTCGGCCGCACGGGCCGATGACCCCTCGCCCGTGGTTTCCCACGGCAACGATGCACCGCATCTGGCGGGCGCCCTGGGCTCGCGCGGCTCCCAGAGCGACGAGTTCGGCGCAGGGGCCGCCGGTGAAGTGGTAGAGGTTCACGCCGGCGAACATCCGGTAGTCCGCGGCCATGACCGCGGCGCCCATCGTGTGGATGCCGTCCTCGTCGGGCCCGGCGTCTGTATGCGCGTCTATGGTGCGGCGTGCCAGCTCCACGAGCTCACGCTCGTCCTCATCGAGAGCTCGTGCAGAGGACGGTACATACATGTTTGCGGCCTTCTCTTCAGTCAGCAGTCGCCGAAAAGCATTCCACGCCACACAGGGAGCCCTCCACGGCATTTCGGCTCCGCTGACCGGACCCCTGTGGCGGTCCCGTCACCAGGGCTGAAGCCGGCGGGGCTGCGGCTCTGCCGGTAAGACCTGGGTTGCTCCCAAGTGATCGGAGTCGGCGCAGGATCAGACCGGACCGGCTGCCACGGCGGGGCGGAGGTGCCCCTTCCGGTGGCTCTGGAGCTGGTGCGGGCCATACTCCGCGATCAGGGTGCCTGGCGCCGACTGGAAGTCGGGGACGTCACCACTGTTCTCGTGGGGTAGGACCGGTATGTGTACGCGGCCAGCGACCTGCCCTCCCCGACGCGGCGGCCCGCACACGAGAACTCGGCCTGTTTTCGAAGCCGGTGACGGCCTGACCCTACGCCGCCGAGTTCGAGGAACCCGACGTGACGGAGGTCGCCGACGAGGGCTTCTGGGCGCGCCGGTGCACGACGTTGGCCTCTCGACGGTCGGCACTCCTGGAGGAGGCCCACGTACGCAACGCCACACGCTGGTCCCGCCTCACACCGGAGAACCTCGACCCGGTGCGCGGCGCCCGAGACCGGATATCGATGCGGTCCTCGCCACGTTGTCCGCAGAGGGGCTCACGGAGTTCCTCTCGGATGCGCATGACGCGACGATCAGCAACGCGGTCGTCGACGAAAACGACCCCTGTACTGCGCCGTCCTACCGGGCAGCGATGGCGCACGACGCGCGGTATCCGGTGCTGTGCATTCGAGTTGCGTCTCTGCCCCGGTCAGTCAGAGTCGTACCAGTGGGTGAAGGGGCGGCCTGGGCAGAGTCGGCATTCGAAGATGTATACCGATCCCACGCTGCCCACGTCCAGGCCGGTGGGGTCGACCGGGGTGCCTCGGCTCCCGTCCTCACCGCGGTCCTCCAAGGGAAGCCAGGTTCGCGACGACGCCCCGTCGTATTCCCAGCTGGCCACGGTGAGCAGGTGATCCATTCGGTTGTCACACCCGTCGCAGTCAGGCCATGCCGATCCCGTGAACCAGGACGGATACCCGCCGAGTTTGGTGCCCGGGGCTTCGGCAAGGTGCGACGCGAAGGACAGGAGCGGGGCCGCTTCCTCCAGCCGGTTGAAGTCCTCTTCCCATGCCGCGGCCAGGTGTTCCGGCAGATCCCAGTGCGGGTATTCCGTCACCTGCTCCGGGTGGACCACGCAAGGCCTTGGAACGTGCCAGTCATCTGCAGCCGGGTCGGCGGGTGGAGCCGGAAGCACGGCCCGCACAGTGACGGAATCACGCCAGAACACCACCGGCCAGGGGGATGCAGGGAACTCGTGGTTGAACGGGCACCAAAGCACCTGAAGGACGTCCCGGCCGGCCGGGAAGGGTGTGACTCCGGGGGGCAGGTGCGAGCGGAAGGCCTGCACGACCGGGACCAACGGCACGTGAGGGGTGCTGGGCATGCCCATACCGAGGTCCTGATGTGCGCGTGTACAGGCGCCCCCTGGACCTGGAACGACGGCGCCCCGGCCGTGGGGCCGCCGAACATCGCCGGTCGGCCAGGCCTCGTCGGCCGGCCAAAGCAGCGGGCCGCCCACAGAACTCTGAGTGCTCGATGGCCTGCCCGACCTCGGGTGTAGGCGAACCGTGTCGCGTGCCCAGTCGGCGAGGCCGGGCACGAGACCCACCACGTCCACTGGGCGCGCAGGGGTCCGTCGCCTCACGGCCGCGTCGCGTGCGTCAGGCCTCCTCGGATGATCAGTCATGGACGGAATCCTGCCAGGTGGAACAGAGCGCTTGAGTTGTCGGTCCCGTCCACCTATCGGTGCTCGGCCACAGCGGCGGCCGCGGCCATGGGGGACGCGAATATGGTCGCCCCAGCCTGCAGTAAAAAATTTGCAGGTCACGCCGTCTGCGACGGGCATCGCTACATCACCCCCGTCACGTTTGCCCAGAATGGACCGGGGGACTTCATGGAAGGCCTCGCACCCAGCCGCGGCCCACTTCACCCCAGCGAGCTGGGTACTAGGAAACAATGGCGGCACGCCCACGCATGTCGCCAGAACCCTCGCTCAGAAGACCATCCAGTGACCACCGAAGAGTGCTTGAAGAACGAACCTCACTCCGAGGCCAACCAGTACGAAAAGGGCAAGAATCAACACAAGGGCGGCTGCGAATTGGCCGCCGGGATGTCTGAGGAAACGACTCCAGGTCGACCGCCGGATCTTCATAGGCTCACCTTTACCCACCGCTGCGGGGTACGTAAAGCACAATCCGGTGAGCTACCGTCCCGGATGGCCTGTGCGGTCAACGGGTGGACCTTCGGCAGGGAATGACACCTGACGCAGGCGCATGATCATCTCGGCCGGCCGGTACAGGATGTACGGACCGATTTCGAACACCCCGAAGCAAACCTTCTGTTGGGACGAACACCTGGGTCCGTCCCCGGCGGCACCAGTTATGCGGTCGACTTCGTAGCGTAACGATTCCCTTTCGTTCGGCGTGCCCAAAGACCGGTCGAGAGCGGTGGACGATGAAGGTCGAGTGCGACGGTTCCCCGGGAGCGGAGCCGCCTGGCGCCCGATGCCGTCGAGCCGGGCCAGGTCCCCCCGCCGTCCTCATCGTCGATGCGCGCGAACGCAGGCCTCATCCGCGACGCGCCGTGGCGACCGGCGACCGGCGCTGCGCCGTATGGATCCAGGGCGGGTGAGACAGCGGTCCGGGGTGACGAGGCGCCGGTCAGAGACCGAAGGCCCCGCCTCCGATGAGGATGAGCAGGCCGATGGTGATCAGGACCAGGGGGAGCAGGATGTGACCCCAGCGGGCGAGGGCCCTGGCGATGACGGGTCGGATGGCGAAGAACCTGCCGGCGAAGCACCACACGGCCACGAGCAAGAGGAACACCGCCGCGTACACGCTCATCCCGCCGATTCCGGCGGTGGCGAAGACTGGCACGTAGACGCCGATGTTGTCGCCGCCGTTGGCGAAGGTGACCGCGGCTACCTCCAGTGGGGCCGGCCCGCCCGCCCTGGTCAGTTCCTCCGCCTCGTCCCCGTCCCCCTCGCGGTGGTCCTTCCACGCCTGCCAGGCGGCCTTGAGGCCCAGGGCGAGCGGCAGCAGGCCGAGGTAGGGGATGGCGGACTCGGGCAGGAAGGTGGCGCCGAACGCGGCGGCCACCGCGACGGCGAGGATCGCGGCGAAGCCCAGGTACTGGCCCAGCACGATCCGGCGGGTGGCTCCCGGGTGGCCGGCGCCCTGGGCGCAGAACAGCGCCAGGATCAGGAGGTCGTCGATGTTGGTGACGGCGAACAGGCCGGCCGCCTGCCCGATGATGCCCAGGTCCACGAGCAGGTGCTCTCCTTCGGTGCGGGTGTCCCGGTGACGCTACCGGGGACTCATCCGGCGGCGGCCGCGGGGCCGGAGTCCGATGCCCGCCCTCCCCGCCGCACGACGCCGCCGACGCTCAATCACCCCGGGGCTGCGGCGTTCGACGAGGACCACGTCGCGCCATGAGGCGTGGTGGCGGCCGATGCGTTCGCGGGTGCCGATGACGCGGAACCCGGCGCGCGGGTGGAGGACGAGGCTGGCGGTGTTCTCCGGGAAGCTGCCGGACTGCACCGTCCAGATGCCAGCCGCGTCGGTGGTGGCGAGCAGGGCGGTCAGCAACGCGAGGCCGACGCCGCGTCCGCGGGCGTCGGGGTGAACGTAGACGGAGTGCTCGACCACGCCGACGTACGCGCGCTGGTCGGAGGCCGCCACCAGGGCGGCCCACCCCAGAACCCGGCTGCCGTCGAGGGCGACCAGGCGGTGGGCGGGCAGCTTGGCGCTGTCGAACGCCTCCCAGGTGGGGGCGCTGGTCTCGAAGGTGGCGTTCCCCTCCTCGATGCCGTGCTGATAGATCGCCAGGACCTGCTCGGCGTGCTCCGTCCCCATGGGCGCGATGCGCACGCCGGCGTCGGTGGCCGTCACGCCGCGGGCTCGACGCCGAGTTCTGCGAGCAGGTCTCGGATGCGCCGCTCGATCTCGTCGCGGATCGGCCGCACTGCGGTGACGCCCTGCCCGGCCGGATCCTCCAGCTGCCAGTCCAGGTACCGCTTGCCGGGGAAGTACGGGCAGGCGTCGCCGCACCCCATGGTGATCACCACGTCGGACGCCCGCACCGCTTCGGCGGTGAGGACCCTGGGGGTCGGGCTAGGCTGGGCGCGTCTTCGCCGTCCTCCACGAGGGAGGTCACCGATGACCGTCACGGCCCCCGCCCCGCAGGCGGCTCCCGCGGCCAGGATGTGGCCGCTGTACGCCGCCGGGTTCACCACCGCGTTCGGCGCCCACGGCATCGCCGCCAGCCTCGGCGGCCTCTCCGACGACGCCGTCACCTCCCTCCTCGTTCTCGGCGGACTGCTCGCCCTCTACGACGGTGCCGAAGTCCTCCTGAAGCCGGTCTTCGGCAGCCTCGCCGACCGCATCGGCGCCAAGCCCGTCCTCGTCGGCGGCCTCGTCGCCTTCACCGCCGCCTCCGCCCTGTACGCGATGGCCGGCAGCCCCGGCTGGCTGTGGGCCGCCCGCCTGGGACAGGGCGCCGCGGCCTCCGCCTTCTCCCCGTCCGCCTCCGCACTGGTCGCCCGCCTGAACCCGGCGGCCAAGCACGGGCGCGCCTTCGGTAGCTACGGCTTCCACAAGTCCCTTGGCTACACCTTCGGCCCCCTGCTCGGCGGCGTCCTGGTGTGGGCCGGCGGCCTGCGCCTGCTGTTCACCGTCCTCGCGGTGCTCGGCGCGGCGGTCGCCGTCTGGGCCGTGCTCGCCGTGCCCGTCGTACCGCCGCTGCCCAGGACCCGGCAGACCGTCCTCGACCTGGCCCGCCGGCTGGCCGATCCCGCCTTCCTCGCCCCGACGACCGCGCTCGCCGCGGCCACCGCGGCGCTGTCGGTCGGCGTCGGGTTCCTGCCGGTCTCGGGTCGCGCCGCCGGGCTGGGTACCGTGGCGACCGGGGCGGCAGTCTCGGTGCTCGCCGGCTGTGCGGCCGTCGTCCAGCCGCGGGCCGGACGCGCTCTGGACGACGGCCGCCTCACCACCCGGACCGGCCTGGCTTCGGGGCTGTCGCTCACCGCCGCGGGTCTGGCCTGCGCGATGCTGCCGGGGCTGACCGGCATCCTCCTCGCGGCGGTGCTGATCGGCGCCGGCACCGGGCTGATCACCCCGCTCGGCTTCGCCGCGCTGGCCGCGAGCACCCCCGTCGAACGCCTCGGGCAGACGATGGGCTCCGCCGAACTCGGTCGTGAACTCGGCGACGCGGGCGGCCCGCTGTTCGTCGCCACCATCGCCTCCATCACCACGCTCACCCATGGCTTCGGGGCGCTCGCCGCGCTGACCGGGTTCCTCGCGGTGGCGGCGTTCCTGCACCGGCGCCCGGCGTCGTCCGTCGCGCAGACGCAGACGCCCCACTGAACGGCCGCACATGCCTCATCAGTTCCGGTGTCGGCGCCGCAGCAGACGCCGGGCGACGAGCGCCGCGGCCACGACGCCGAGCGCGATGAATGCGTAGAGCTGGTAGCGGGTGATCTCGTCGTAGAGGGTGGTGATGTGGGTGCCCGCCACATAGGCCAGCGTCGCCCACAGGCCCACCCACAGTGCGGCGCCGAGCGTGTTGAAGGCGAGGAAGCGGCGCCAGGGCATGCCGCTGGTCCCGGCGATGATGCCGTTGGCCTGGCGCAGCCCCTCGATGAACCGGGCCACGGTGACGATTGCGCCGCCGTGGCGGGTGAAGAACTGCTCCGCCTTGTGAAAGCGCTCGGGAGTGAGGAAGACGTAGCGGCCCCATCGGTGGACGAAGGCTCGTCCACCGGAGCGGCCGATCAGGTAGCCGACGTTGTCCCCGGCGACGGCCGCGACGAAAGCGATCACGGCGACGGCCACGATGTTCAGCTGGCCGGCCCCGGCGTAGACCCCCGCGGCGATCAGAATCGTCTCGCCCGGGGCGGGAACGCCGAAGTCCTCCACGAAAACCACGGCGCCAACGGCCCAGTACCCGTAATGGCCGAGCAGGGGGGCGAGGTGGGCCAGCGGGCCAGGCAGGGGCGGCGCCATACCTGCACTGTACGCCGCACCCCAGACCCGGTGCGCCGCCCAGCAGGGGCAGGGCGAGGATGACGGCGCTCCCGTGCCCGGTGTTCTCGGCGCATGCGGTATCGCTATGGGAGACGGCGGCCACCATGCAAGGGGCACGGCCAGTGAGCGGGCCTGGGGGAAGCGACAGGGGCGCTGACCAGGAAGTACCCAGCATGCGGCGGGGACGGCTGGCTCGCCGTCCGGGGTGCCGAACTGGTGGGGTCGGTGATGGTGGCTGCTCCCGTACCCGGTGCCTGAGGGAGATCCCGCTCCAGCGGGTGTGGGTTCGTTCTGGCAGCTTGCTGTCGATCCGGAGTACCGGGGTACGGGGCTGGGGCAGCGGCTGCTGGGCGGTGAGGAGCGCATCGCCACCCTCGTCGGTGGAAACGACACCCCCTGGGGCCACGGCAGGCACGTGCTGGCGGAGGGAGAGGACGAAGTGCTCCGGCCTTGAGTGCGGGGCTGGGATCGCCGGCCGGCGGGGCGACGTCGTTCAGTGGGGGAAGTGGTGCGGCAGTTCCCTGGTGAAGGCGGCGGCAGCGGGGGAGAGCCAGCGTCGGCGATGGCGGGCCAGTTGGACGGTGACGTCGGGGAACTGCGGGCCGGGCACCTGTGCCAGGCGGCCCGCTGTGAGCGCGTCCGCGACATTGGCGCGGGCCAGCAGGCTGAGGCCGAGGCCCGCCGCGACGCAGGACCTGGCGACCTCCAGACTGCCGAAGCGCGTGATGCGGGGCCGCGTGCCCTGGGCCGCGGTGAGCAGCCGCTCAAGGAAGCGGTCGCTGTACGAGCAGCCCTGCTCGTGCAGGAAGTAGTCCTCGCGGGCCAGCTCCGCCCAGTCGGTGGGCGAATCAGGGGCTCGGCGGGCGGCGGGATGCTCGGGCGAGCAGACGAGGACCAGCGGTTCGCGGGCCAGCGGCGTGCATTCGATGTCGGGGAACGGGGCCTCGTCCTCCAGTAGCAGGGCCAGGTCCAGCTCGCCGGTGCGCAGCGCGGCGACGGCGGTCGACGTCCCCATCGTGCGCATGTCCACTTCGATCCCGGGGTGGCTGCGCCGGAGCGCGGCGATGACTCCCGGCAGCCGGGCCGACACCAGCGTCTCGCCGGCCGCCAGCACCACACGCCCGGTCACCCGACCGCCCGTGCCACCGGCCGAGGCGGCGACCGCCCGCAGCCGGGACTCGGCCTCCAACACCGCCTCGGCCTGCCCCAGTACCTCGCGTCCGGCGCCGGTGAGCACCACCCCGCGCGGCAGCCGGTCGAACAGGCACACGCCGAGCTCCTTCTCCAGCGCCTGCACCTGGGCGGTCACGGTGGACTGGACGAGGTGCAGGCGTTCCGCGGCGGCGGTCAGGTTCCCGGTCCGGGCAACGGTGGTGAAGGTGCGCAGGAGTCTGGTGTCCATGCTGTAGACGATAGCCCTCACCATCGGATACACCGATGACTCACATCAATATCCATTGTTTGTGGCGATGTCTGCGCAGTGTGACAGTGGAGGCATGAACCCGAAGACGCACCCCGAAATCCTGCGCTACACCGCCTTCACCACCGACCCTGCCGGTGGCAATCCGGCCGGCGTCGTGCTCGACGCGGCCACACTGGACGACGCCGCCATGCTCGCCATCGCCGCCGAAGTCGGCTACTCGGAGACCGCTTTCGTCACGGCCGCCGACCACGCGGCGCGCCGGTTCCGGCTGCGCTATTTCAGCCCGCTCGCCGAGGTCGCCTTCTGCGGCCATGCGACCGTCGCCACCGCGGTGGCCCTGGCCGAGCGGCTCGGCCCCGGCCCGCTCGTCTTCGACACGCCGGTGGGCGAAATCGCCATGGACACCTCCGCCGAGCCCGAAGGCTCCGTGACGGCGACGCTCACCAGCGTCCCCACCCGCTCCCGGCCGGCGGCCGACGAGGAGCTGAACGCCTCCCTCGCCGCCCTGCACTGGGCTCCCGAAGACCTCGACCCCGCACTCCCCCCGCACGTGGCCTTCGGCGGAAACGAGCACCTGGTCCTGGCCGTGGCCACCCGCGAGCGTCTCGCCGCCCTCGACTACGACTTCGACGCTCTGGCCGAGGTGATGCACCGTCACGGTTGGACCACGCTCCAGCTGGTCTGGTGTGAGACGGGGGACCTCTTCCACGCCCGCGATCCCTTCCCGATCGGCGGTGTCGTCGAGGACCCGGCCACCGGAGCCGCGGCCGCCGCCTTCGGCGGCTACCTGCGCACCCTCGGCGCCCTCCCGCCCTCGGGCGCCTTCACCATCCGCCAGGGCGAGGACCTCGGCCGGCTCAGCCTGCTCCGGGTCGAGGCATCCACCACGGACCCGCGCGTACGGGTGAGCGGACAGGCCGTGGCGATCGCGGCCACGAGCGCACGCACCGGCGAGGCGGAAGCCGTGTAGCCGGTGGCACCGGGGTCAGGGCCGGCGCGGCTCCCGGGCGGTGCGGTCCGGCGGCAACGCGGCGCCGGAGGACCCATGGGTGGCGGGATCGGGTCGTCGATAGCTGAGCGCCGTGCGCAAGAGCGTCGGATCGTCGCGCAGGCCCCGCAGCACGACCGCCACGACACGCGGGTCGGGATCGGCGGCGTACCGGGCCAGCGCGGAGTCGTCGAGGACACCCAGGCGGCGCAGTCCGCCGAGGGCCCGGCCGCGTACGGCACCGTCGGCGTGCCGGGCCAGCGTCAGCAGCAGCGGCTCGTCCCGTGGGTTCCGGTACTCGGCCAGGCCGCTCACCGCAGCCGGCGTCACCGCCTCGGGGTCGGCGCACCAGGCCCGGTAGCGGGCGTGCGGATCACCGCCGACGGCGCGCAGTCCACGGCCGGCAAGGCCACGTACCCAGGGGGAGGGATCGGTGAGGTACGGCACGAGGCGCTCGGCGGCCGAGCCGGCTGCCAGCCGTTGCACGGCGGCGCCGCGGACCACGCCGTCGGACGCGGCGAGCAGCCGGTCCAGGACCGCATCCGCATCCGGAAGCTCCAGGACCATCGTGGCGGCGAGCCGCCGGAGCTTGCGGTCGCGATGCCCGGCGGCGAGAGCGGCCAGGTCGCCGGCGGTCGGCAGCCGGGCGGCGAACGCGTACCGGAGGGCCCGGGTTCGTACCTCGGACGTTTCGCACGCGGCGAGGAAGTCGAGGAACCGTTTCCGCGCCGCAGTGTCCCGTCCCGCCGCGACCGCGGCGCGGATCGCCTCGAAGCGGTCCCGGTGCGCCTGGTCGGCCGTCAGCGCGATCCGGTACAGGGCGTCCGCGTCCAGCAGCCCGGCGGCCACACCGGCCCGTATCCCCGCCACCCTGGCGTCGGCCCCCCGCCACCCCCGACAGGCCAGCAACTCCCGAACGTCCGCCTCCCGAACGCCGCCCGTCCGCGCGAGTACCGCCTCTCGCGCCCAGTTCCCATGCCTTCGGACGCCGACGCGGAGCGCCAGGACGACGAGAGAACGCACGCAGTCGTCACCGGCTGAGGCGAGGGCCTCGGTGAAGAGCTCGCGGGCCTGCCCCCGCACGCGCTCGTCGTTGTCCGCACAACGCAGCAGGACCAGCGCCGGCGGCGCGGCCGGACCGCCGGCGGCCAGCGCGGCAGCCCGGACCCGCGGGTCGGCGTGACACAGACACAGCGCGAGCTCGGACTCGGTCGGCACACCCGCCCAGGACGGCCCCTCCACACCCCAGTACGGGGCGGTGTCCCAGTCCGAGACCTCACGTTCATCGAACCAGTGGAACCCCACCCGGAGCCGGGAGGAGAAGTTCCACCCGGCCACCCGGCCCAGAGTCCCCAGGAAGACGTCCGCGTCGAGCCGGACCCAGTCCTCAGCCCGCCCGGCCCCCACCGCCGCGGCCACACCCTTGCAGTGCAACAGCCGCTCACCTCCGCTCAGGAGCCGGCCGGGCAGCAGCGATATGTTCACCATGAGCGGCACCCTAGCCCCACCCCGCTCCACCCCATCCACCTGGGAATTCTGCCGTGGCAGACGCGCTGCGCTCTCACCTCGCAGGGGGATCCGCGGGTCACTTGTCCCGCTGGGCTGCTGCGCCCCATTTGCGTACTGCCCACACGGCGAGCGCGGTGCACGCCGCCGTGATCAGGCTGGCGGGGAGCTCGGTGAGCAGGCCCTGGACGACGAGGGTCAGTGCCGTGTCGATCATGGTGTCTCCTGGTGTGATTCCGATAGACCTCCTCCACGGTCGGGCTGCCCGCAGGCGTCCTGACGTGCTCTGACGCCCGCAGACAACTCAAGGCGCGGATTTACGAGTTCGGACGCGGTACGTTGCCCGTCGGACGTAGTTGGACGCTTCTGGACACTCTGCGGGGGATCACGCATGGCCCGGCTCACGGCTCCCACGTTCCCGCCCGGGCCTCGCAAGAGGCTGAGCGATGAGCTGCACCTGGCTCACCGACGGGCGGGATGGCCTTCGGTGCGGGACCTGGCCCGTGCGCTGGGCACCGGCGTGGTCAGCTCGAGCCGGATCCACGACGCCTTCACCAAGCCCCGGCTGCCGACATGGGGGCTTGTCCACCTGCTGGTGGTCGAACTCGCCGGCCGGACTCCGGGAGCCGTTGCGGCAGCCGAGGTGAAGCGGTTCCACCTGCTGTGGGACGGGGCAGCAGAAGCGGACTCCGCGCCGCAGGTGGACCACGTGCCCCCGGCGGTGCCGCCGACGATGCCCCAGACCGTGGCGACCTCTCATGTGCCGGTCGGAAGGCTCACACCGCGAAGCATCCTGCTCGCCGACCTTGAGCGCTTCAGCCGTCGAGACGATGTCGAGCAGGCGTACATGCGCCGGATGCTCTTCGGCCTCCTTGACCGTGTTGCGGAGGCTGCTGGCATTGGCGCGGCGGCGCGGCGGCAAGCGGACCGGGGTGACGGGGCCATCGAGCTGATCGATGCCGCTGTCCCCATGGCCGATCTCCTGCGCGCCATCCTCGGAGTGGTTCCTGCCGAACTGCGTACGGTCAACCGGCTTGCCGCGACCTCGGTCCGACTTCGCCCGCGGCTGGTCCTGACCACGGGCAGCGTGAGCGTGGACGCACAGGACGGCTGGGTCGGGGCTGCGCTCAACGAGGCTTGCCGACTGCTCGATGCGGAGGCGATGCGGGCAGCCATGCGCGAAGGCGAGGACGACTATGCGCTGTGCGTATCGGACTCCGTCTACTGGGCCACCGTGCGCCAGAACCACCACGGCATCCCTGTGGAGGCGTTCCGTGAAATCACCCTCCCTGTGAAGAACGGCACCCTGCAGGCGTGGTTGCACCAGCCCCTGCCGGACTCCGATTGACAGGCCGTTGCGGCACCCACCCTTGTGGTGGTGGGACGGGGTGCAGCGGTCCGTGGCCGGACAACTGGGAGGTGACGGTCCAGATGCGCGCGGCGCGTTCCGGGGCCACCGCGTACGCCTATGCGGATGTCCGTGCGGACGGCCCCGCGTTCTGAGGCACGACCAGCGCGACGATTTTCGACGGGGCCAAGGTCCGGGTGCACATCATGCAGTCCTGGCGTACTCCGGTGATCAGGCACCCAAAGGGTTGCGCGTCCTCAACGCGCCTGCCACGCAAGGGACGTCCGGCTCGTCCAGGACGAACAGGTACTCGCCGCCCGGCGCACGGGAGAATCCCCTCGCCGCCCCCACGGGACCCGACGAGCGGGTCGACCACGAGGGGTAGGCCCTCCAGGGAACGGCCGATGTCGCGATGCCCGGCAACTCGCCGCCGCCGCTGCCCGCTTCGGCAACGTCCTGCACCGCCCGCCGCCCGCGCAGTGGGAGCGCACCCTCCTGTACAGCTACCCAGAACCCGCCGAACGGTCCTGAGCTGGGTCGCCGTGCAGACTGCACGAACTGCGCCACCACCTGCGCGACGCCCGCCGCCGGCTGCCGGGCCCGCCGGCCGCCGACAACTGACGGCTGCGGCGGGTCCAGGCCCAGTGATCGCGAGCACGTGAACGGTCACGACCCGGAGCAAGCCGTTCCGCCCCGGCTGGCTGCCGGGGCGGAGCAGCGGGCAGGGGGTTGTCGCTCAGCCGCTGCAAGGCCGGCGGCGGCGCCGGATGATCACCGCCGTCCCGCCCGCGAGGACGAGTGCCGCACCCGAGCCGCCCGCGAGCAGCGGGGTGCGGGACGAGGTGTCGTTCGCCTTCTCCTGGGGGCCGTAGCCGCTGGAGTAGCCCCCGGCGTCGTACGGGGAGCCGGGCAGCTTGTCGGCGTACCGGGCTTTGACCAGCCGTTGGTAGTCGCTGAGCGACACCGCTGCCCGGCCGCCCAGTCCCTCCCGGGCCTGGTCGTTGAGCGGTGCGACGGTGGTGAGCTTGAGCTGGTACCAGCCGCGGATCTGCGGCTCGGAGAAGACCAGCGTGCCGGGGGTCGCCTTCCCGGCGTACGTGGCGTCGCCGTCACCGTCGCGGATGGCTGCCAGGTGCCAGCCGCCGCCTTGGGTGGGTGCCAGCATCACGGTGGCGTTGCGGCCGTTTACGGTGGCACTCAGCGAGGAGACCAGCTGCGTCAGCTTGACGGCCTCGGTGGGCAGCGGCTTCGCCGTGCCCGCCACGAAGCCGGGGGTGATCTCGTTCAGCGCCACCGGGTCTTTGATCGTGAAGGCCGGCAGCCCCTGGCACGCCTCGGCCGAATCGGGGATCGTCTGCACCGGCCCGCTGTCGCCTGCGGGCAGAGGTGTGCTCAGGAAGCGGCAGACGGCGTTGCGGACGTCCGTCGACTTCACCGCGTCGAGGGCGGCCTGGTAGTCCGGGATGTCCGCCGGGAGCGGGTCCTTGGCCGGGGCCGCGTGAGCCGGGCCGGCGAGGGACAGCAGTGCGGCCGCGATGCCTGCGAGGAGGAGGGACGGGCGGGAGGAGCGGAACTTCGCCCGCCCGCTGGACGTTTCGGTGGTGCTGGTGTCGCGCACGTCGCCTGCCTTAGCGGGAGATGCCGATGCGGGAGTGGGTCCACTTGGACGAGCTGTTGCTGACGTAGTCGTTGTAGTTCCACCACGTGTACGTGGCGGTGTCCGGCCACGGGTCGGCCACGGCGATCGTGTTCTGCGCCGTGTCGAAGCCGTAGACCACGTTCATGTGACCGCCGCCGGAGGTCCACCCGATCCGAGCGCCGATCGGCCGGGCCGCCTTGACCTCGGTGTACACCTGGTTGAACGTGGCCGCGCTGTTCAGACCCGACCCGGTGTGAGCCATGCCCAGGCTGCCCCAGGCCCTGGCCATGTCGTCGAGCGTGGCGGGCTGGTTGTTGCAGCCGTAGTAGGGCTGGGCCCGGTTGCAGAAGTCCGTCTGAGTGGAGCCGTAACCCTGGAACTTGGCGATGGTCAGCCCGGAGGCGACCCAGCACCACTGGGTCTTCTCCTGCTTGTACATGGTGATGGTGTCCTGGCCCGCTTCCGCGTGAGCCGTTCCTCCGGCGGCCGCGAACAGGCCCGAGGCGGCCAGTGCGACGGCCAGTGCCGCGGATTTGCACCTGCGTGTGCCCATGCTTCTGCCTTCCCCTGATGGGTGCGACGAGACGATCGGGGCGATCCAGCACTGAATATGACAGTGCACCATGTCACGGTCACGCAAGGAGGACAGCGGGGAATTCATGCCACCTGATGATTTGTCATGTAATCGCGCGGCTCGGACTCCGACCGGCAGCGTCCCCTCCCGCGATCACCGTCCCACCCGCCGCTCCGACGGCCAGGCCCGACTCCGCCCAGACCCGCACCGGCGCTCCGCGGCGAAGACGGGGTGATGGCCGTGGTACAGCTCGGTGGTGATCAGGGCGTCGTCGCGCAGCCGTACCAGCTCCAGGCGCCCCGGCCCGAGCACGAGGCGGGCCTCGTCGGTGCGAGGAGTGACTTCCAGTCAGGCGCGGCCGGCGTGATCGACGTCGATGACGTACTCGAACATCGCCGAACGGTAGCGGCCCCCGGGCGCGGACGGGATTCACCGGCCGGGAACGGGCCGGGGCGTAGGCGGTTCGGGGAGGCGGATGCCGGTGGGGTCTTCCATGATGCCGCCGAGGATCTGCCGGTAGAGCGGAAGGGTGTTGCCGCCATTGGCCAGCAGCGCGACAGCGACGCCCGCATCAGGGACGATCCCCAGGAACGCGCTCTGGCCGCTGGTACTGCCGTCGTAACCGATCACCCGGCTCCGGCCCCGGTCGGACAGCTCCCACCGCAGCCCAAAGTCGGGCAGCCCCACCTGGGGCTCGGCCATCGCCCGGACGCTGCCCTCGCTGAGCACGCGCGTGCCGTCCGGGGCCCGGCGGCTCTCCACGATGCGGCAGCTCGCCCCGCTCTTTGGGGTCTCTTCGGCGACGGTCTGCCGGGTCATCGTCAGTGGCCGTCGCCCGGCCAAGCGCGCGGGACTGCCCCAGGGCAACGGGGCGTGCTACCTGGGGTCAGGTGTCCCCGGCAGGCTTCGCGCGATGTCGACGTCGTCCCGCAGCGCGCTGAAGCGGGGATAGCTCGCGGCTGGCGCCCAGGACACGGACGTGGAGCTTGTCGCCCACGCGCGGTGGTGCCACGCTCGCGTCCCACCACGAGGGGTGTTTTACCTGGTGGACGAAGCCAAAGACGCCGTTGGCCCCGTCCACTTCGACCTTCACGCCTACGGGCGCGACCCCGACGACGGTCACGTCGAGATCCTGGTGGCCACGGAATCTCAATTCGGACCTCCAAAGATGTTGATCCAGCCGCGCCACTGCGTCAGTTCGTTGAACCGGTCGAGCTTTTCGACGGATATCTCGAACTCCAGTCGTACGGCGCTGCCAGGGCCGTTCCCGTCGTGGATCTTCACGTGGTGGGCGAATTCCTCAAGGAACTTCGGATGCATCTCGTACTTGACCACCCCCCTGGCGAAGTTCGCCCCTGCTGGCCCGCCGTACTCGGCTGCCAGGGCCTCCTCGCCGAAGTAGAACTTTCCATTCGAAGTGATGCCACCGCCGATGTCCACGCCTGGCTAATGGTTGGCCGGGTTCGGTCCGTGCTCCAGCTCGTACTGGGCATGGGCCCCCTTCGAAGTGAGGTAGATCGGCACGTAGTCCGGAGCCAGGCCCAGGCGGTCCGTCCAGGCGCGCGGGTTGGCCACGACCTTGGCCGTGTGCCAGCCCGGTCGTCCTGGCCATGACCACCGACCGGGAGGACAGTGGCGGCATGTGGAGGAGTGCTGCTCCCGCTGCGCAGCTGCCACCCCGGAGCCAGTACCAATGCCAACTCACAGCTACCCAAGCCAGCCAGCGAACTCCCCGGGCCCTGCCACCGCCGGCGCCCGCACACCGCGGTTCTCCCAGCACCAGGTCGTGCGAGAGGTCCTGACTGTTACATGTCGATTGCTACGGCCGGTCCCCCCAGGGGCGGACCCGCCCAACCACGTGCAGTCGGCGGTCCAGCGGAGCACGGAGCGCGGCCATGACGCCCTCGCTGATCTCCTTGTGGTCGAGCCACCGGGTGTCCGGCGCCTGGCCGGTGAATCCAAGGATGACGCTGCGGTGGCGCTTATGGCTCAGGGCTTCGGGCGCTCGGAGCGGTTGCGCGGTGGGTGCTGCGGCCCTGCTTCCGAGAACCTCCACTACGAGCGCGTCGTCCGAGAGCGTGTCGGCGACGGCAGAGTATGCGTGCGGCCGCTCTTCGGCATGCACCCACAGCACGGCCAGCCGGAACGGTCCCGTGCGCGCGGCCGCCCCGAGCAGCGCCTCCGCGAATGAATTGGGCTCGGTGTAGTCCGCGGTCACCGATACCAGCAGACCGCCGTTGACGCCCCAGGTTCCCAAGGAGTCCGGCCCGGGGGGCCTTCGGGACACGACGACCGTCGTGTGGCCCTCACGCACCAGCGTGGCCACGGCCGGGGCCAGCATCCCCGTGCCACCGACCACCAGCACGGGACCCTGCACGGCCGACTCGGCGAGACTCATATGAGCATGCTCGCATGTCTTGTCCCGGGGGAAGCCGGCTACTTGATCCGCCGCTCGGACCGGCGCCGAGCCCGGTCGCCACACTCGGCCATCAGCAGCTCGGCGAGGAAACCGCGGTAGGTCATCTGGTCCTTCATCGCCCGGTCGGCGGTCTCAGCGAGCTCATTCCTGATCGACGGAAGCCGCAACAGGCGGCAGGCGGTGTCGATGGCCCTGTCGGTGACGGGTGACAGGATCGAGGGGTGCTGATCAAGGGAAACGACGTCGGCCCGTTGGTGGCGGGCGAGTCACTGCCGGCCCGCCCGGGCTTCTGGTCGAAGCATCTTCCGGCGATGTGAGGCGACGGGGAGTGTGCCGAGCGTCACCTGTACCTGCACAGCCTCCAGCCCGCCATCCCGATACGGATCAACATCAGGATCCGGGACGCCCCACAGCCGCCACCGGGAGACGTCGAAGGCTCGGCCACGGTCACCCTCGAAGCGGAAACCGGTCTGCCGGCCATCAGCCGGCTCACCTACGGGCCCGCAGTGAAATGAGCCTGCCACGCCCCGGCCGCCTGTCCGCCGGGGCGGTGTGTCAGGCCATGGCGAGCCGATCCACCAGCAGTTGCACTCTCTGCTCGGCGTCCTGTGGCAGCAGCCGCCCCGCGCGGGTCAGGGTCGCCAGGCCGTGCAGGGACGCCCAGAACAGCTCGGTGAACAGCCCTGCGGGGACGCCGTCCCCGGCGACCTCGCCCAGGGTCTCCATCAGCGCCGCGAACGCGTCTTTCAGCGGCTCCGGCGTGTCCTCCCGCGCGTACGCCAGGCCGCCGTCGAGCTGGAACAGGGCGTCGTAGACGGCAGGGTTGCGCTCGGCGAAGTCGAGGTAGGCGCGGGCGAGGGCGGTGACCCGCTCGCGCGGGCCGCCCGCGGACGCCGCCGCGGACCGCACCGCCACGGCCATCTCGGCGGCCCCCTCCAGGGCGACGGCGCCGATGATCTCGCGCTTGCCCCGGAAGTGGCTGTAGAGGACGGGCTGGCTGTACTCGACGCGCTCGGCGAGCCGGCGCGTGGTGACGGCCTCCCAGCCCTGCTGCTCGGCGAGTTCGCGAGCCGTCGCCACGATGAGGCGCTCGCGGAGCGCCCGTTCGCGTGCCTTGCGTTCCTGTACTGACATGCCCGAATCCTAGCACCGCTAGACAATCCAGCGGCAGCAGCGCTAGCGTTGCTAACGTCAGCTAGCAACGCTAGATCCCAGGAGGGGCGCCATGCTCAGCGCACTTGAGGTCATCACCACCGTGGTCGTCGGCCTGATGGTGGGAGTGGAGTTCTCCGTCGCCTTCGTCATGAACCGGATCTTCAACGCCCTCCCGGAGGACGCCGGCCAACTGGCCCGCTCCCACGGGGGTCGCATGCTCGGCGCCGTGATGCCGTTCTGGTACGTCGGCTCGCTCATCCTCGCCGCGCTCTGGTCCGTCGCCGGATGGCACCAGCCCGGCACCGGCCTCGTCGTCACCGCCGCCGCGCTGCTGATCGTCAGCGTGATCATGTCGGTCCTGCTGCTCGTCCCGATCAACAACCGGGGCAAGACGTGGACCCCCGACAACCGGCCCGCCGACTGGAAGGAGCAGATGAACCGATGGGACCGCTACCACTACGTCCGCGTCGCCGTCATCATCGCCGCCTTCACCCTCCTGGCCGCCGCCCTCACCTGACCGCAGGCGCACCCACCCACCCACCCACCCACCCGCCGCCAGCCGCAACTGCTCGGCCGTGCGTACGAAATGCGCCACCGCCGCCCGCGTATCCATCCGGGAGCCGGACATCGAACAACACCCACGAACTCCGCCGGTATCCGCAGGACGCGGGACCCGGGGACGCGACATCCATTCACCGACAGCGAGAGGAAGTCCCGACCATGGCCAAGCTGCAGAGTCTCGACCCGAACACGCCGATGTTCGCGCAGTTCGAGGCGAAGACCGGTCCCATCGTCCTGGCCAACACCTTCTTCGTCCCGAAGGAGAGGACGGAAGCGTTCCTGGTCCTGTTCCGGCGGCAGGCCGAGTTCATGGAGGCCCAGCCCGGATTCGTCTCCCTACAGATGCACAAGGGGACGGCGGCCAGCCGACTCCTCATGAACATCGCGGTCTGGGATTCGACCGAGGCGCTCGCCACGGCGCTCGGCAGCCCGGAGTTCCAGCGCATCGCGGCCGAGTTCCCCGACGACATCGTGTCGTACCCGCACATCTTCGAGCAGATCGACGCCTGACACGGCAGCTGTCGCCGGGGGAGGGCAGCAGGGGAAGCCCTGCCCTTCCCCGGACGGTCACGCATCCGCACCATGCCGGGGCGCCAAGCCCCGGGCCGAATCCTCACGCCGAGCCACGCCCGGCCGTGAAGCGATCCCCTCCGTCCCTCCGGCCCCAACCTCGAAGGAGAACCGCCATGTCACTGAAGAAGATCAATACCGTCCTGGCCGCCGTCGTCACCCTGTTCGTCTTCTACCTCGGCCTGTCCTTCATCCTGGCCCCGGCGGCATCCACTCCTGGCGTCGGCCTGCCGACCTGGCCCGACGGAGACGGTGGTGGCTTCCTCGTCATGAAGGGCATCCGCGAGTTCTCGATGGGTCTGGTCATCGCAATCCTGCTGCTGACGGGCCACCGCCGCGCCCTGGGCCTGGTCCTGCTGATGGAGGCCGTCGCCCCGTTCGGCGACATGATCAACGTTTTGGCCCACCACGGGTCCGTCGCCGCCGCGTTCGGAATTCACGGCCTGACCGCGGCGGTGATCGCGATCTGCGGCCTGCTGTTCCTCCGTGAGACGGGCCCGGCCTCCAAGGCCTCCGCCCCCACACCCGACGCGCAGCCCGCCTGACGGCTGCGAGCCCGTGTCACCCAGGGGCGCGCCATTCCCCTCCAGGCTGCTGAAGATCATGGCGTCTCGCCAGCCGTCGTGGAGCAGCGCCGTGTGGCGCAGGTGGCCTTCATGCCTCATGCCGATCTTGGACAGTACTCGGGAGGAGCCGAGGTTCCTGGGGTCACACGTGGCATGGATCCGATGAAGCCCCAGTTCCTCGAACCCTTGCTGTAGCAGGTGCCGACCGATTTCAGTGCCGATGCCCTGGCCCCACATCCCGGGATGCACGACGTACGCGATCTCTCCCTGGCGCTGCTTGGGGCTGCGGGTTCCTGGCTCACTCAGTGCTCGGTCGCCCGTCTGTTCCTCCCGTGAGGCGGCCTTGCACCTGCAGTCTTAACGTCGACAAAAACGCTCGGGGCCCGAACCGAAAGGGTGACAGCACTGACTGCGGCGCGGCGCGCCCGCTGTCTTACTCCGTAGGCACGACATCGTCCCCTGCCCTGTTACCCGTCGGCGGGCAGTCCGGCTGGCAGGAGTGTGTGTGAGCAGTGCCGCTTCGATGCGGAGGAGCATCCCTGAGCCGTGGCAGCGGGCTCCGTACGCCGCGGCGATCCGTGCGTCGGCCGGCGACATCACGTTGCGGGATGTCGAGGGCTGGTGCATGCCTGGACATCGGGCGCTGGTCCTCGAAGGCGGACGCCGCGGACCGCGGCGTGGTGGACCGCTGCGTCGGGCGTGTCCTGGACATCGGGTGCGGGGCCGGGAGGCTCGTCGAGGAAGCCACCGGGCGCGGGCACCGTGTCCTGGGGATCGATGTGTGCCCCACCGCTGTCATTTCCACGGTGTGCCGAGGTGGTACGGCAGCGAGCCGGTCGGTGTTCGATCCGCTTCCCGAAGAAGGCCTGTTGGACACGGCGCTCCTCGTCGATGGGAACATCGGCATCGGAGGGGATCCGCAGCGCCTGCTGGAGCGCGTCCGCGATGTGGTTCGTGCTCGGGGGCTCCTGATGGTGGAGACGGAACCTACGGACGTGGACGAGCGGCGCCGGGTTCGGATGCACGTGGGTCAGACGGCGGCGAGCCCCCTGTTCGCCTGGGCGTCCGTCGGCGCCCGGGCGCTGGAACGGTACGGCCTGGTGTCGGGCTGGATGCCCGCCGAACGGTGGCTCGGTCCCTCGGGGGAGCGTCACTTCGCGGCCTTGCGGGCCCGTCCTTGAGCCCGGATCCTCCAACCCTCCAGCGGTCGTCGGTGCAGCCCCGACCGGACGAGCAGGATCACCGCGGAGGCGAAGAACAGGCCGGCGGTGACGAGGAGCCAGCGGGCGAGGAAGCCGTCCGGGGACAGGGCGGTGTAGGCCCTGTAGTGGCCGCCATGCTGAAGGATCAGTGGCCACCAGACGAGGAAGAGGACACCCGAGACGAAGGCCGGGACACGGATGTGGTTCACGCTCGGTCGCCGGGCAGCATCGCCCGGGCTGGTCCGGCGCCGGAAGAGGAGCTGCGCCGCCCGGTCGGTGAACGAGTAGGCGGGGAGCAAGACCAGGTCGTGGAGGAGGGCGGCGCCGACGAACCAGACCACGACACCCGCCGTATTGCCGTTGAGGAGGCGGATTCCGGCGTAGAGGGCAAGGGCGAAGCAGGCGAGTGTGAGCAGGAGGTGGAGCGGGGAGGCGCCGTAGCGCCGGCGGATGGCCGCGGCCATGCTCTGTGCGGCGTGTCTCATGTGGGTTCTCCGAAGGTGAGGCGGGTGACCCATTTGGTGTTGTGGACGCCCGGCGCCCCCGGGATGATCACGCGTGCCGGGTAGCCGTGATCCGGCGACAGATCGGCCCCGTTGACCCGTATGGCCAGGAGCGAACGGTCGTCGCGCGCTTGATTGGCGGCCAGCACGACCGAGCCGAACGAACCGCCGCGCTGCACCGACTCCACCAGGACGTGCGGAGTCCGCGTGCCGAGTCCCACAAGGGCGGCGAGGTCGGTCAGGCGTACCCCGGACCACCGCTGGTCCGTGGTCGACCAGCCCTCAACGCACGCGATCGGCAGGGCCGCCTCGTGCTGCGGCATAGCCAGAAGCATCTGGCGGGTCATCACCTCCTGACGACCTGGACCCCGCACCGTCAGCCGCCAGGCGGGACCGATGTCGCTGGGCCGGATCCCGCTGGAGGCCGCCGTCTTGTTGATCTGGAAGCCGTTCGGGCCCGTGCCCGGATCACGGCCGTGGGGCGCCAGGAAGGCGGTCTTGCGCCACCAGCCGCCGATGCTCTGCCCGGCGGTCACCGCCAGCAGGGCCAGGGAGCCGGCGCCCACCATGGCGACCGCTCCCCGCCGGGAGATCGTCGCATCCGCCGGACGGGGAGTGACCAGCCCGGCAGCTTCGTCCGAGCCCGGCGCGCGCTGCATCCCCGGGCCGCCGCGGACCGCGCGCACGGCCCGCCTCAGCCGAAAGGCGACGTGGACGACGAAGGCGGCCACGAACACCCAGGCACCGTAGAAGTGCAGGGTGTAGAAGGAGCCCGGGAAGACATAGTCGAGCTGGATGTTGAGGATCCCCGTGGCGAACGTGAACCCGGCCCCGCCCACCAGCAGCAGGAGCGAGAGCCGTTCGAGGGCGTGGGCGGCGGAGCGGACCGGTGGCCATTCGAACAGCCTCGGGATCACCGACCACAGCTTGGCCAGGATCACGGGCACCAGGGCCACACCGAGGACGGTGTGCACCCCTTGCGTCAGCCGGTACAACCAGTACGGCGAGGTGGGCCACGTGAACAGGTAGAACCCGAGCCAGCCCTTGTCCGGAGTCTGGTCGTTGCGCGGGGCGAGGTTCGGGTTGTAGGCCGCGTACGACAGCAGCCCCGTCACGAACAGGACCGCGACCCCGACGAGCAGGATGAGCCCGAACACGCTCGTCAGCCAGGGTCCCCGCAACGGACTGCGCCAAAACGACGGGCGCGCCGGTCCCGGCGGCGGGCCCGCCGCCCGTACCTGGTTCACCGCTGACCGCAACCGCTTGGTGACCAACCCCCGCAGGGGCCGCGCCGAGGCAGCCGGCCGCCCCGGCGCGCCATCCGACCGGTCATTTCCGCCACTTGCAGCCACCTGGAACTTCTCCACACGTGTCCGGCCCATCGGGCATGAGCGTCCGGGAGAACATCCCGCAAACGCGTCCGCAAGCAGCCGACGACACGCAGCACCACCCTTACGGCTCTGCTGCGCCCGGCGCCCACCGAGGGGCTGCCCCACCGGCGAGCGCACGCCGGGACGTGGTCCGCCCCCGGCACCTCACGCAGCGGTCACCCGCCTTCTGCCGGGACTGCGGGTACTTGTCGGAGGTACCCGGGATGGACCCCGCCCGGGGCCTACGTACGCCTGGCGGGAACGATCACGGTCGGCAACCGGAGGAGCGACCTCATCGCGGTGGAAGCCCCCACCAGCCAGGACTGGATGGAGCCCGATACACCGGCCGGCACCGCTCACGGGCCGGGCACTCCACCTCCACGACCAGATGCTGCGCGGCCTTCGGGCACCGCGTCGTGCCCGGCACCCGGGCACCGTTATGAGCTCTCCGGAATGAATTCCTCCGCAAGGCTTGACGTAGGCCATGGGTCGGACGGATCGTGATCGCCTCAGCTACGCGAGCAAGCGCTGGAGGTACCGTGAGCAAGCTCCGCACGACAGCGATGGTCCTGCCGAAACGCACCGCCGTCCGCACGGCGCCGACGCGACCTGAGGCAGAGCTGAGCAACGAGGAGCTTCTCGAACGGTACCCCGCCGTCGCCGAGATCATGGCCCGCTGGAACCTTGAGCGAATGAGCGACGCCGAGATCTGAACGGGCTGCCGCGCGTCAGCACCCTGCGCGGCTCGCCCACGGCATCAGGAAGGACCGCGCGACCGCCCCGGCGGCACGGCTGCGTATCAGCCGTGCCGGAACCGGCGCCCTGCCGGCGGCGACGGCGGAGGTATCCGCCCATCTGATCAGCGTCACCACATCGGCCGTACGAACGTCAAGGGCGGCCATACGATCCTCTCCACGACCCCGGACGCCCCACCGCTCGCCGCCACCGCCTTCCGATCCCCGCTGGACGGCCGCCGCCTACGCCGAGGACGCCCGCATCCTCCGTGACGTCACCCCGGTCTCCGTGGCAGGAGCGGCGGCGGGTGCTGTCCTCTTCCCACCCTCGGGAGCAGGAGGGGGCACCTGCGGTGCAGCAAGGAAAATGGTGCGGTGACGAGCATCAGTGACGACCATGTGAAGGTCCACTTCCGGATGGACGTAGACGAGGACGGCTGGCCGCCGGCGAGCGTTGAAAGCCTGTGGGCGGTGGACCTCGGCGACGGCACCGTGCGGCTGGACAACACCCCGTGGTTCGTCCGTGGGGTCGCGAGCGGGGACGTCATCAAGGCGGATCTTGATGACGACGGTGTTCTCTGGGCCGGAGAGACGGTGCAGCCGTCTCAGAACTGCACCATCCGGCTGATCGTGCTCAAGGACGAAGGCTCAGCTGCTGCACGGCAGAGCGTGCTGGAGGTCTTCCACCGTCTCGGTACGACCGGCGAGGGGATCGAGCGGTACCGGATGGTCGCGCTGGATGTCCCACCGGATGCGGATTTGTCGCAGATTCGGAAGCTTCTGGAGCACGGCGAAGGCCAGGGATGGTGGCACTGGGAGGAAGGGTGCGTTACCGCTGCTTGGAGCTCCACGGCCACGGACTGAACGGCTGCGCGTGGTGCGGGAGGGCCGCCGAGGTCCCTGTCAGTGGAGCCGTGGATGATCGGGCGCATGACACATGGTTCCCGAGAAGCCCTTCGATCCCTCGCCTTGCAGCACCTGTCGCCCGAGGACGCCGAGAAGTGGCTGGGTCTGCTTCGCCCCGGCATGCGTCTTGAGGTAGCAACTGGCACTGATGACGCTGTGGGTCGGCTCGGAGGCCTCCCCGCCCTGCCGGCCATCGCGGAGTGGCCGGTGTGGGAGGGACATGGTCCGCTCTCCTTCGTCGCCTCGATCGACTGCGCGCGTCTGGCGGCGGCCGCGTTGGACATCGATCTGCCTGAGGCGGGAACGCTGCTGTTCTTCTACTTCGATGGTCAGCTGGACGACGGCGAGGCCCTCGTTCTCGCCGAGGACCGGGAGAGCTGGGCAGGTGACCGTGTGCTCTACGTGGCGGCCGGCGAGGAGGTGGCGGAGCGTGGGACGCCCACAGGTCTTAAGCCGTATCCGATGGTGCCGCTGGCCGCGCGGGTGGAGATGACAGCGGCCGAGCCCTGGCATCCGTCCGTCCGGGCCGCCTTCGCTCCGGGCGCCCCTCTTGGGAACCGGTACGGCCATTCCGTCTGCTCGCAGGAGTTCCTGGACGCGCTGTGGGAGCTTGAGGACGAGGTAGGTCACCAGATCGGGGGCCATGCCTACTCGGTGCAGAACCCGGTGGAGATCGAGATCGCGGAGGCGGTCCTGGACGGCGAGGTGTCCTGGGCCGACCCTCGGCTGTCCGAGGAGGCGGGCAACTGGGTGCTGCTGGCCCAGTTCGACAGCGAGGATGCCGAGGACATGATGTGGGGCGATGCCGGAGCCCTGTACTGGCTGATCCGCCCGGAGGACCTGGCCGAGCGGCGCTTCGAGCGGGCGATGTTCACCTGGCAGTGCGGCTGACGGCCGCGATGCCTCCCGCCTGGGGAGTCGTTGAACCAGCAGCCGCCGGTGGCGAGGTAGCGGAAGGAGTGGCTGCTGCCTGTTGCCGTCCTTGCGTGGGGTCAGAGCGCGTACGCCAGGCTGCCAGTCGTTGAAGTCGCCGACCACGCTCACCTCGGCCGCGGGGGTGTCGGCTGGCAGGACGAAGGTGACCTTGGCGGAGTTCTTGCGCAGGGCGCGTTCCAGACGACAGGGCTCCTGACAGGTGAAGGGGCGGGGGCTGGGGCGCGGGGATACGGGCCCATGCTCGACGCCGGGAACACGAAGGGACCGCGGACGCCGCCGTCCCGGTCTGAGGGTCACTCGCCCGCCACACCCGCCACACCCGCCACACCCGGCACCCCTGAGGCCCCCCGCGTGTGACAGTCCAGGTGGGAAGACCGGGCGACGGGTTGCCCCACGCAAGCAGGGCCCGGCCGGAGCCCGGAGCCCCGGCCGGGCCCTACGCCAATCGGTGCTCGTCGGCCCTGGACACCTTCTTCGACGTCAGGGGTGCCGTACGAGCTACGTGACGCTCC
Organism: Streptomyces sp. NPDC032091; assembly: GCF_055580265.1. Taxonomy (NCBI): domain Bacteria; kingdom Bacillati; phylum Actinomycetota; class Actinomycetes; order Kitasatosporales; family Streptomycetaceae; genus Streptomyces; species Streptomyces sp. NPDC032091. The sequence goes on from NZ_JBVILR010000013.1 coordinate 198,378, forward strand.
GTGGTCAGGGCGTACCCTGCACTATGCGGGTATGGGCTGGCGTCTCGGTGGGAATACGGCTGCTCGTGGAAAGAGCACGTCGAGCCACGCCGGTGGCGTCGGATGGCCGGCTGGGTCCGCCTGGGGAGCACCCCGGCCTCAGGGATCCGGTCTACCTGCGCCGACGCCGGTCTGTCGCCGCTCTTGCCCGCGGGCACCGCGTGGGTGATCCGGCCCCGGTGGTCGCGTACACCGCGGACGAGGAACGGACCTGGGGAACCGTCCACCAGGCGCTGTGGGCGGCCCAGGACGAGCACGCCTGCCGTCTGGTCCTGGACGCCAGAGCACAGGCGCCGATCCCCTCCGACCACATTCCCCAGCATGGCGAGGTCAGCCGGCGGTTGCGGAGCATGACGGGGTTCGAGTTCACCCTCGCCGGCGGAGTGGTCGCCAACAAGAGATTCCTCGGTTCCATGGCGGAGGGGTACTTTCACGCCGTGCAGTTCGTCCGCCACCCCGCCTTACCCCTGTACACGCCGGAACCCGACGTCATCCATGACGTCCTCGGCCACGGAATCCACCTGTCCTGCCCGGCCTTCGCCGACCTCTACCGGCTGATCGGTCAGGCCGCCCAGCGGATCGACCACCCGGACGTCCTGCAGATGATCAGCGACGTCTACTGGTTCACCCTCGAATACGGCCTTCTCCACGAGGACGGCACACCCAAGGCCTACGGCGCGGCCCTGCTGTCGTCCTACGGAGAGATCCGGCGCCTGACGGTCCCCCGCATCCGCCCCCTCGACATCGACGCGATGCTCGCCACCCCCTACGACATCTCCGGCTACCAGCCGGTCCTCTTCAGCGCCCGCTGCCTGACCGAGGTCACCGACACGCTCGCCCGCTTCCTGGAGAAGCTCGACGACGACAGCGCGCCACGCTTCAGTCGCACCTCGGCTGCCTGAAGGACTGCTGCCCGCGGCGGCACCGGCCGGCCCGAATGCATGCCGCAGCCGACGCGGATCCCGCTCCCCGGCCGGAGCCGACAGCGGGGCGGGACACGCTGCTCGGGGACGTCGGACGCCTCGGCCTCCAGCACAACGACCTGTTGCCCCGGCGCGGCCTGCCCCGAGATACGGGCCGCCTCCCGCTCCGTCGCGGCGAAGAACACCAGCCCCTCCAGCTCCCGCCGCAGCGCAGGCAGTCGGCTGGCCACCGGGCGATCGACTCCCCTCGCCCCTGGCGACACCCTGGTCGTCCCCGAGCTCGACCGCCACGGCCGCTCCCTCAAGGACCTCGCCAACCTGTCCGGACCACACACCTAGAGCGCCGCGACCCGGGGCGAGGAGCGCAGGGCCGAGCCGAGCAGGCAGGGGTGGCTGCGGGTCAGGTGTGGATGCGGCTGTTGGGGCCGTCGTGGCCGTCGGCGGCGGGGTCGTTGAACCAGTAGTCGCCGGCGGCGAGGTAGCGGAAAGAGTGGGCGCTGTGGGCGGGGAGGGCGACGGTGGCGGCACGGGTGCCGTCTCCCTGGTTTTGAAGTAGGTGGGCAGCGGGGTTCCAGTGGTTGAAGTCCCCCACGACGCTCACCGGCCCCTCGGGGGTGTCCTCGGGCAGGCGGAAGGTGACCTGGGTGCGGCCCTTGAACTGCTTGCGTTCCAGCACGGAGTCTCCATCAAGGAAGGTGGTGAGGGGCTCGGGAATCCTCGCCCCGCGCGGCGGCCGGCCCCGGCGGGAAGTGCCGCGCACGGGTATCCAGGTCACCCGCCCAGGCTCCGGTCGAAGTACGTCCGTCTACGGGCGGCCCGGGGCCGGGGAGGCCCGTGGCAGGGCCCGGCCGGGGTGGCTGTCGACCGGCCGGGCCCGCCCTGTGTGGACCTCTCGTCGCCCTGCCACCCTGACACGGGCCCGCCGGCTCTGCCCGGGGGCGTGGGCCAGCCGGGGCAGGTACACCGCACTTCGTCCGCTCCGAGCCCGACCAGGTGTGCCGCAGGCGGCCGCGCTATGGGGGTCGGCGCCCCCGCGCGGGAGGCTCGTTCCCCTCGTCACCCGTCGACCTCGGCCGGGGCGCTGGTGATCTGCATGCCGGTGCCGGGTGGCCTCACGTCCAGGTGCTGCATGCCGGTGGTGGAGTGGAACGCGGTGCCGAGCCACTCCATGGCGGCCCGCTCGCTCCCACCGCGCGAATGACGCGGCCTGTGCTGCTTGTGACGCGTGCGCTGCGGCAGGTACCCAGGGGGCGCCGACAGGTCAGTACCAGCCCAGGACGTCAACGGTCATGCTCTTGTTCGCCAACGGCTTCTCATCGTGGTCGAGGAGCCGTTCGAAGAGGAACTTCGGCTCGGCGGTGCTGCCCGCTTCCTTGAGGAACCAGCCCGACCCGCTCTTGATGACGGTCCTCTTGCCGTCCGGGGCGGTCGCCTCGCTCTTGGGCCCGGGGGATGCGGCCTGTCGCTTCTCGACCTGGCCGGACGCGGCGACGTCCCAGGCCAACCCGTTGCCCTGGGAGAACGTGCCCGTCTCTAGGGTCGCCTCTTCCTTCAGGTCATCCGGGCTCTTCGGGTCGGCGGAGTACACCTTGTCATTGTTGGCCAGGAAGTACACCCGCTTCCCGTCCGGGCCGAAGCGGGGTTGCGTGTAGCCGAGCTTGCCGCCCGAGTAGGTCGGCTTGCCGCCGATGCTCACTGGCGTGTCCCCGTAGTTTCCGTTCGGGCCCGCGCCGCTCGTGTACTCCCCGAAGAACAGGTCGCCGCCCTTCGTCGTCCACACGACGGAGTGCCAGTCCGGCGAGAAGGCCTGCCGCCTCCACATGCTCGGTACCGCGTACTGGGGCAGGAAGGCTCCCGCCTTGGTCCTGCCGGTCGTCTCGTCAAAGACCACGAGCTCGGTGAGGTTGCCGGACACCAACGCGACCAGGCCCTGCATCTCCAGACTTTTCTGCTCAGTCTTCGCCGGCGGAGCCTGACCGGATGCCGTCGGCCCTCCCGCGTGAGCTGGCGCCTGCCCGCCTCCACCGCCCCCGCCGCACGACACCGTACCCGCGAGGAGGACGGCGACAACGGGAACGGCCCACACGGGCCAACGGTGCCGCTGACGGCCCCTGCTCCCAGTGGAAACCGATGTGGGCAGCGGGACTTCCGACATGCGCGCATCCCCCTCATTGCACGGCCGACCATCAAGTGGACCATGCGCGGGCCACATTGGGGAGAGGCTCCCGGCCGTTCCCCTCCAGGGCTGCATTCATTTCGGCCAGCATGATCCATCGTCACCGGCCTGCGCCGGGCCGTCCTCGACCACGTGGGCGGGTCAGTCCTCGATCGCCTGACCGAGCATGGACGCCCTGCGCGGAACCCGGCCTGGACATCCCGACCCGGGTGACCAGGATCCTGGCGGTGGCGCCGACGCCCCGCTGGCCGCCAAGCTGCCTCTCTCGCGCCTGACGGCCATGACGAAGCGGGCCGGCCGACGCAGGAACATCGAGTCCGACGCCGAACGACTGCAGCAGATCGAGCTCAGCCCGGCCGCCCCTCCGGATGCCTGCCCGGCCGACCCCCGGCCACAGCAGCGCGCCTGAACCACCGCCGACGGTCGGCGGCCTCGGCGCGCGACGGCGGCTCAGGCGCCCTCCGGCGGCCGGCCGGATCAGCGATGGCACCTGAAGTCCAGCGTTGCGTTCGGGGTGCTCACCCGTGGCCTGCGAGTCGATAGGCGCTCAGATACAGCGTCCCGCCGCCGGACCCCGTCGGGGTCGCAGGGGATGCACGCGCACGGTATGGCTGATCGCGGGCTTCCGGGATGATCCGCTTGAGCAGGTGTCTGGTTGCCGCCCGCGTTTGCGGATGCCGGCGCTGCCGTGGACGCGTGGGTAGGGCCTGTCTGCGGCTGTGTGGGTGAGGGGGGACCGTTCCTGCACTCCGCAGGCCCTGCCTTGCGTGCTTGACCGGCTGCCGGGTCGTTACCGTCACGGCGGTACACCCCCGGCCGGGCGGGGGCCGTAACGGTGGAGGAGCAAGGCGTCGCGTATGCCCTATCGAGCTGGTATCCAGTCCGCGCCCGCGGTGGTGATCGGGGCCGGGCCCGCTGGTCTGGCGGCGGCCGCGATGCTGCGCGCGGTCGGGGTGGCGACCGTGGTGGTGGAGCGGGGGGAGCGGGTAGGAGTCGGCTGGGCGCGCCGCTATGACCATCTGCGTCTGCACACCTCCCGCGGGGGATCACAGTTGCCCGGCCTGGCGATGGGCCGTGCCGGCGGACCGTGGGTGGCCCGTGACGACTTCGTCGACTACCTGGAGCGCTACCGCGCCCACCACCGGCTGGACGTACGGCTGGGGACGGCGGTGCGCGGCGTCGAAGCCGTCCCGTCCGGCCCTGTGACCGACGGCGCCGAGGTGGCGGGTGCAGCGCGGTGGCGTGTGCATACGGGCGAGGACACGCTGCTGGCGCGGGCGGTGGTGGTGGCGACCGGCCGCTGCAACACCGCCTTCGTGCCCGACTGGCCCGGCCGTGGGGAGTTCACGGGCGTGTTCCTGCACGCGGCCCACTACCGCGGTCCGGCCGCCTACCGGGGCCGGTCGGTGCTGGTGATCGGCGCGGGCAACAGCGGCACGGAGATCGCCGCCACCCTGGGCCGCCAGGGTGCACGACGGGTGTGGATCGCGGTGCGGACACCACCGAACATCCTGCCCCGCGACTTCAGCCGCTGGCATGCCCTCGGGCGCCTGACGCAGTTTCTGCCCTTGGCCTGGCGCGACCGCTCCGCCCTGCTGACCCAGCGCTGCGCGGTCACCGACCTCACCTCCTTCGGCATCCCCCGACCCACCGCCGGGCCCTTCACCCGCAATGCGCGGGAGGGCAACAACCCTGTGCTGGACCACGGCTTCGTTGCCGCGGTGGCATCCGGCCGCGTCCAGCCGGTCGCCGCAGTCACCGCCTTCCACGGCCCGCAAGTGGAACTGGCCGACGGCTCCTTCCTCACCCCCGACACCGTCATCGCAGCAACCGGCTACCGCCCCCACCTGGAAGAACTGCTCACCGGCCTGGACGTCCTCGACCGCCACGGTGCGCCCGTCACAGTCGGCGCACAAACCCGCCCCCACGCGCCGCACCTGTACTTCGCCGGGTTCACCAACCCGCTCAGCGGCGCCCTCTATCAGGCGGGCGTCGAGGCACGTGCGATCGCCCGGACCGTCGCAGCACCAGGCCCCGCCCTGCCCCCGCAGCGCCGCACCACCTCCGCCCTCACGCCCAGGGGCGGCGTCCGATGAAACACCCCACGCGCCCCGCTCCCGCGACCGGGACGCCCAGGCCTGCTGAGGGCAGCACCAGCACGGGCCAGGCGGCAGGGCTTGCCGCGCCGCGCCCGGCCGACGCGCGCAGCGGACCCACCCCCGCCAGCGACAGCCCGCACCCTGCGAGAACGGGCGTAGCCGATGCCGCCCGGCGCGGTGACGGACAGGCCACGGCCCGGCCGGATCGGCTGACCCTCACCCGCGTCTCCAAGGCGTTCGGCCCCTTTCCCGTCCTGCGCGAGGTCACCCTCCACGTAGGCGCCGGCGCCCTGGTGGGAGTGGCCGGAGAGAACGGGGCGGGCAAAAGCACGCTGCTGCAGATCGCGGTGGGACAGCTGGCCGCCGACCGCGGGCACGTCACCCGCACGGGAAAGCTGGGGTACTGCCCCCAACAGATGTACCTGGACGAGGCGCTGACCATCGATCAGCACCTGCGTCTCTTCAAGGCCGCCTACCAGCTGCCCGACCTCGCCCGGGCCGAAGAGCTGCTGGACATCCTCCGCTTCAGCGACAGCCGAAACCGCCGTCCAAGCCGCCTCAGCGGCGGCACCAGACAAAAACTCAACCTGGTTCTCGCCCTCATGCACACCCCCGACCTCCTCATCCTCGACGAACCCCACCAAGGCTTCGACCACGCCACCTACGACCGGTTTTGGACCTTGACGGAGCAGCTGCACGCCGACGGCTGTGCGATCGTCGTGGTCTCCCACCTCCTGCACGACCAGGCACGCTTCGACACCGTCCTCCACCTGCGCCAGGGCCGCCTGACCCGCGACCCGAACGAGCCGGCCACCGCATGAGCACCTGGACAGCCGCCTACACGATCGCGCTGCGCACCGCGCTGCTCGGCCACCTCCACAACCGCCTGGCCCTGCTGATGGCCGGGCTGTTCAACCCCGGCTGGATCCTGATCGGCGGCGCATGCCTGCCCCCCACGCCCCTGACCTTCCGCCTCGAAGTCGTCAACGTCACCGTCACCACCGACGTCAGCCACGCCACCCAGATCACCAGCGCTCTGCCCGGCGCCGCCACCGTGATCGGGTTCATGATGTTCATGACCACGTTCAAGTCCCGTCCAATGGACCAGCGCCTGATCCTCGCCGGCTATCCGCCGGCCGCCCTGTCACTGGCCAGACTCACCGCCATGACCGCTGTGGCCGCGCTCCTGGCGACTCAGACCACCGTGCTCCTGCGCCTGAGCGTCGGGGCGCCGCAGCCCGCCATCTTGTGGTGCGCCGCGTTCACCGCCGCCCTCGCCTACGGCGGCATCGGCAGCATGCTCGGCGCCCTGCTCACCAGCGAACTCAGCGGCCTGTTCTCCGTCATCGCCTGCATCTTCCTCGAACTCACCTTGCAGAACCCGCTGACCAACCCGCGCGCGGACCAGCCCTGGCTGTTCCTCCTGCCGCTGTTCGGCCCCAGCCAGACCGTCACCGCAGCCGCTCTGACCCACACCAGTCCGGGCGCGGCCCACGCGCTCCTGGGCCTGGTGTGGTGCGCGGCCACGACCGGCACGGCCTGCACGGCCCTCTATACCCGCACCCGCACCCGCACCCGAACCGCCTCGGCAGCCCGCACCCTCACAGCCAGTCGAGTGTCCCCACCCCGCCCCGCCCCAGACGACCACACCGCCACCGCGCCGGGTGAGCCGCACCCCGTAGTCCGCAGCACCGCCCCCGGCCGACATTCCGGCGCCCCCTGATGACACATCCGCCTGACCCCCGCCTGATGCCGACGGCAGGCCACAACGCCCGCAGCCTGCGCTTCCCCTTCCCGCACGCGCGGCAACCAGCCCAAGACGAGCGGTGGACCATCGCGGACCTGCCCGAGCTGACCGGACGAACCGCCGTCGTCACCGGCGCCAACGGCGCCCTCGGCCTGGCCGTCTGCCGCTACCTCGCCGGCGCCGGCGCCCGCGTACTGCTGGCCTGCCGCGACAGCAACCGCGCCGCGACCGCACTCACCACCATCCACCAGCACCACCCCGGCGCACGCCTCCACCCCATCCCCCTGGACCTGGCCGACCTCACCCACGTCCGCCAGACCGCCGCCCGGATCACCGCCCTGACCGGACAGCGACTCGACATCCTCATCAACTACGCCGCCGCCGGCGCCCTACCCCTGACCTGGTCCAAAAACGGGTTTGAGACACACTTCGCCGTCAACCACCTCGGCCACTTCGCCCTGACCGGCCTGCTCCTGCCGAGCCTGGCCGCCTCCGGAAGCGGCCGCGTCATCACCGTCTCCTCCCTCACCCACTGGCTCGCCCGCCCCCACCCCACCCCCCACCACCCACCCCGCTACAACCGCTGGCAGGCCTACGCCCGCTCCAAACTGGCCAACCTCCACTTCACCGCCGCACTCGACCGGCACCTGCGCACACGCCACATCCCCGTCCAAGCGCTCGCCGCCCATCCCGGCTTCACCCGCAGCGGCATCTGGGCAGACGACCTGCGCCACACCGGACACCCCCTGACAGCCCGCATCCTGGACCGCGTCAACACCCTCGGCCAGCACCCCGACACCGGCGCCCTGCCCCTCATTCGAGCCGCTACCGACCCCCGGCTGGAGAGCGGACAGTACATCGGCCCCGCAGGATTCCTTGGATGCCGCGGCCGCCCCACCCGCGCCCGCAGGGCACCAGCTGCCACCGACCCCCACGCCGCCGCACGCCTGTGGACCCTCTCCGAATCCCTCACCGGTATTCCCGTCCCCTGAACTCCCTCCCCGGCAACCGGCCAGGCCTCGTCCACTGCGATGCCGAGACCTGCACGGCCTACTGCCTCCTGCTCCAGCTGAGCGCCGACCGGATCGCTCTCTGAAGAAGAATCGATCCACTTGCCTCTGACTGGGTGAAGGCCGTGGGCGCCACTTCGACGGCTGATCGCCGGAAGGGCCTGGCCCGCTATCAGCGTGGACCTCCGTGAACCGATGCACGGAGCGCCGTTCGGAGACCTGTCTCCTATGCGGGGCGAAGAATGGAATCGTTCTCAGCCATGAGTTCACGCAGCGGACGAGCGCCTTGGGCAACGCGGCCGTCCTCGCCGGCCGATGAGCCCGGTCCCGACACGTGGGCCCCTCCCGCTGAGGGTCTGCCCGGCCTTGGGAGCGTCGGTGGGGACGGGGATCCCACTCCCGCAGCAACCCGCGGGTACTCCACCTCTTCCCGCAGCACTGCGGCTAGGAGGACCGCCCCGGTGGGCGGTGCCACCCCAGATTCGCGCCGTTCCAGCCGCGAGTGCCGCCAGAAGGGCGACGACGAGTGATGGCCGATCGTAGGAGCCGCCGCTGTCTCAGCGTGAAGCGAACCCGCCGGAAAGGGGCACCGAGGGCGGGCGAGGTCAGGGGTGGAGGCGAGCCCGTGCCTCCCGGGCCCTGCGCCGCTTGACGGCGCGCCGTTCCTCCTCGGTGAGGCCTCCACACACCCCCCAGTCCATGCCCCCTTCCAGGGCCCACTCCAAGCAGCGTTCCAAGACCGGGCATCGGCGGCACACCGCCTTGGCTTCCTCGACTTGGAGCAGGGCTGGGCCACTGGTCCCGATGGGGAAGAACAGGTCCGGGTCTTCCTCGCGGCAAGCCGCTCGGTGACGCCAGTCCATCGTCATGCCTCCGTTCACGTAGTCGGTCGCTCACCCGCGCATCTGACCGGGATCCGCTGCCCTATGCGGCCAGTGCGGGGTCCAGCGAATTTTCACCACGGCGTGACATGAAAATCCCCTACTGGGCTCTGTTGGCCGTCGGCTTCCGGGGCAGGTTGTGCGCATGTTCAAGCATCGACGTGTACGTACGGCCGTGGTTCTCGTGGTGGCCTGGGCGGTGTTGACGGGAGTCGAGCGGTGGGGTGAGTCGGCGGCGTGGCCGCAGGCCGTGCTGCAAGCGCTGCTCTGGGCTGCCGTTGTGACCGCGGCCTGGTGGTTCGCCGACTGGACCGGTGCGGGCAGCGGCCGGCCGCGAGGCCTTGCTAGAAGTCGCGGGGAACAGTGAGGCCCGACGCGGAGATGCACGCACCCGGCCATGCGAGGCGCAAGCGCATGTCGCCTGCGGCCCGGCGTACGTCTTCGCTCAGACACTCATGGAATTGCGGTCCGGGCGAGCGGCATTGGCGCGCGGCCGCCGGGCGGAGGGCTGCGCATCGCCTCCAGCGGTTCCCCGAGCGACCTGTCGGGCGTGCCGGCACGGCTGCCGGCACGCTGAGGCAGTCAGCTACCTACTCGTCGTCGGTGAAATGCCGGACGACGGTGTCCGGCCCCGGAGACATCAGGGTTTCGTGCCCGTCTTCGAGTCGCACCCGGTAGGGCGGCGCACCCTCGGGCCCCTGCACCTCGATGACCTCGGCCCACCGATCGTGGCCGCCTGCAACCCTGCCGTGGACAAGGAGCCTGTCGCCTACGCTGGCCCGCATCCGGTCACCTCTTTCCAGACGTCGTGACCTGGACTCATACCCAGCAGACAGTCCTCGCCGGCGAAAACACCGAGATGTTCCTGCCGACTGGTGAACCCGCGACGGTGAAACCGCACCGATGCCGGCCGGATCACCGTGGCCGGGGGCCGCTGCCGCGGCGCGGACACGACCGCGATCGCGCCGCCGCCGCACTCAATCCGTGCCGCCGCGGCCTCCTCGGAGTCCACGTCCCCGCCCTCGCCGACCTCCGCAACGTCGACCACGCGGAACGTCGGCAGCGCCGTCAGATCCTCGGCCATACCCGGCAGGTCCCGAGCCAGGTCCTCGAAGGTGTATGCCGCCTCCAGCGGCATCGAGGTCACCGCCTGCGGCAGCACACCGGCATCCGACTTCGTGGCGACCGCGTTCGTGTGGACGTCGCCGATCTCGGCGATCTGCTCGTGCGAGGCCATGGTCCGTGCACCCATCAGGCAAACCCTCGGTGGACTGTGTGTGTGGCCTTCGCCGCTCCTGGCAGACACGGGGCCACGCCGTCCTACCCGACGCCCGGAGTCGGCAAACGATCTACCGGGTGGCCCGAGAGTCCACCCATACAAGGTCGCCGTACTCGCCCGCCGCCGGGACCTGCCCGCCCTCCTCGACCGCCCCCCCACATCCGCTGACCGCCGGGGTGAGCGAGCGGGCTGTGAGCCTCTACCAGGAGGCGGGTGCCGGTGAGGTCGAGCAGGCGCAGGGCCTGGTCGGGCGGAATGGCCAGTTCCGGTGTCGCGCCTGCGAGCACGGGTGGCGGCGTGGCCGGGCCGGGGCGCCGCCTCATGCTTCGTATGCCCGGTTCACTGCGGAGAGGACGGCCTGTACGGAGGCCGTGAGGACGGAGGTGTCCAGGCCCGCTCCCCAGACGGTGCGGCCCCCCACTCTGCACTCGACGTAGGCCGCGGCCTCTGCCGTGCTGCCGGTGGTGACCGCGTGCTCGGCGAAGTCGAGGACGTCGATGGGGATTCCGGCGCGCGTGAAGGCGTCGGCCAGGGCGGAGAGCGGCCCGTTGCCCTTGCCGTCGGCCGGTACGGTGCGGTCGCCGACGCGCAGGACGCAGGCGAAGCGGTGGCCGCAGCCGCTGAAGTCGGCGCTCGCCGTCTCGGTGTCGGTGTCGGTTGCGGTGCTGTGGCCGGCGTCGTGGGCGGTGCTCCAGGATTCCAGGGCCACGGGGCCCGCGCCCCGGCCGGGCTCCAGGTAGGCCGTGCGGAAAAGCGCGTGGAGGTCGCCGGGGGATGCCTCGCGTCCGCTTTCGTCGGTCACCGCCTGGACGACCCGGGAGACGTCAGGGCGCATCCGCTCCGGCAGGTCGAGGCCGTGGTGGGTGCGGAGCAGATGGGCGACTCCGCCCTTCCCCGACTGGGAATTGACGCGGATGACGGCTTCGTAGCCCCGGCCGAGGTCGGCGGGGTCCAGGGGCAGGTAGGGCACGTTCCAGGGGGCGAGCTCCGGCGGGATCCCGGCCTCGGCGGCGTCCTTCGCGTGCCGGGCGAGCCCCTTGCTGATGGCGTCCTGGTGGGTGCCGGAGAAGGCCGTGTGCACGAGGTCGCCCGCGTAGGGGTGGCGGGGGTGGACGGGGAGCCGGTTGCAGTACTCGACGATGTCGCGGACGGCGTCGATGTCGGAGAGGTCGAGCATGGGATCGACGCCCTGGGCGTAGAGGTTGAGGGCGAGGGTCACCAGATCGACGTTGCCGGTGCGTTCGCCATTGCCGAAGAGGCAGCCCTCGACGCGCTGCGCCCCGGCGAGGACGGCGAGCTCGGCGCAGGCCACGCCGGTGCCGCGGTCGTTGTGGGGGTGCACGGAGAGGATCACCGCGTCGCGGCGGCCGAGGTGGCGGTGCATGTACTCGATCTGGTCGGCGTACACGTTGGGGGTGGAGATCTCGACGGTGGCGGGCAGGTTGTGGGTGACCGGCCGGTCGGGGCTGGCGTCCCAGAGCGTGGTGAGGCCGTCGCAGAGCTCCAGGACGTAGTCGGGTTCGGTGAGGTTGAAGGTCTCCGGGGAGAACTGGAAGCGGATGTCGGTGTCGGGGCGGGCCTCGGCGAGCCGCGCCATGAGAGTGGCGGCCTCGTGGACGGTGCGCCGGACCTCGGCGCGGTCGCGGCCGAGGACGGTGTCGCGCCAGACCGGCGAGGTCGCGATGTAGAGGTGGACGACTGCGCGGGGCAGGCCGTCGAGGGCGGCGAAGGTGCGCTCGATGAGTTCGGGGCGGGCCGGCGTGAAGACGACCGGGGTGACGTCCTCGGGGAAGCTCCCGGATCCGACGAGTCCGGCGAGGTGGCGGACGAAGTCGAAGTCGGCGCGGCTGGCGGAGGGGTAGCCGACCTCGATCTCCTTGAAGCCCGTGCGGACGAGCAGTTCGAAGAAGCGGTGCTTGCGGTCGGTGTCCATGGGCTCGGCGAGGGCCTGGTTGCCGTCGCGGAGGTCGACGGGCACCCAGAGCGGGGGGCGCTCCAGCCGGGCGGAGGGCCAGAGGCGGTCGAACTCGGGGACGTGGACGCGGTCCTGGAAGGGGCGGTAGCGGTGGTACGGCATGGGGCCGGGGCGCTGGGGGTTGCGGATCATGACGGGTACCGTAACCACTCCTCAGCTCCTCAGACAAGTACTCCTCAGACAAGTTGCGGTAGATTTCACGGCGAGCGCCGCCGACAACCGGCGGACGCGCCCGTGATCCGCAGCCTCGAAGACTCCGGACATCAGAGAACCAGGTGATCCCGTGCCGCTCGGTGCCCTCCGCCCCAGCCCTCTGGTCGAACAGGCCGCCGAGCGGCTGCGCGAGCAGATCGTCGGGGGCCACTGGCCGGTCGGCACGAAACTCCCCGGCGAGACGACCCTCGCCAAGGAACTGGGTGTGGGACGTTCCACGGTCCGCGAGGCGCTGCGTGCCCTGGCGGGCGCCGGGCTCGTCCAGCCCCGGCAGGGAGCGGGCGTCTTCGTCATCGCGACCCGGCCGACGGAGGACTGGCCGGCCCGGCTGCGCAGGGCGGCGGTGACGGATGTGTACGAGGTGCGGATGCTGGTGGAGGTCGAGGCGGCCCGCCTCGCGGCGCAGCGCCGGACCGAGGGGGACGTGACGGCGATGCGGAAGGCGCTGGACGGCCGGCGCAAGGCCGCCGAGGGCGACGACGCGGGTTTCGTCGACGCCGACATCGCCCTGCACGCGGCGGTCGTGGCCGCGGCGCGCAACCCCGTCCTGACCGACCTGTTCGCGGAGTTCGCGCCGGTGCTCCGCGAGGGCCTGATCGAACTCCTGGACCTGCTCGGGCTGCGCGCCACCGACCTCCGGCACGGCGAGGACGCCCACGCCGACGTGGTGCGGGCGGTGGAGGCCGGCGAGGCGGAAGAGGCCGCACGGCTGACCCGCCAGGAACTGGAGTCGACGCTGGCACTTCTCCAGTCGACCCCCTGAGCCCCGGCCCGGGCCTCATCAGCGGGCAGGCGGCTCACGCCATGGCGTAGAGGGCCAACGGGTGGGCTGCACCGGCCGTCCTGTTCGCACGCAGGACAGCGTGAGTGCCGACGAGACATACAGCAAGGGCCGGGCGCGCCTACCTCCGCCAGCGAGGCAACCGGCATGCCATCCCCGAGAAGAGGACCACAAGGCCGTACGTCCGCGTCGGGTTTCACGCGGCGGACGGCCCTTGGGCGCCGCACTCCTCATCTGGCTCCGCTCGTGGCATGGAGCATTTGCTCACTCCAGGGACTTGAGGTCCTCCAAGCCGGCCGCGACCAGCAGCGGAGTGAACTCCACAACGCTGTGCCTGGCGACACCTTCGAGGACATACGGATCGGTGGCGAGAAGCCGGTCAAGTTCTTCGGCGGGCATCCGGGGGGCGAGATAAACACCACCGACCAGAGGCACCTGGCGCCCGGCCACCAGAAGCAATCGCCGGGATATGAGCTGGTTCAACCAGTCGCCGTGAGCTGGTCTGCATCGGTCCACTTCATCCGGCGGTGCCGTGTAGGTCACTGTGACAACGAACATGTACGGACCGTAGCGGAACACCAAGGACTGCCGCGATCACATTCCATGATCCAGGAGGCAAGCCCGGTGTGTGCGTGTGTGTTGGGGGGCAGCGGTTGCGTGTCAGCCGGTGGCTGTGTTGGGGAGGGGCTGAGTGAGGTCTCCGGTGTCATCGATCTGGTCCGGGGTGGGTGCTGGTGAGAGTGGCCAGTTGAAAGCTTTGGGGTTTGGCCGGAGTTTGGTGGCTGTACCTGTGGGGTTGAGCGCTGTGACGAGGTCGGTGTGAAGGCCTTCTGAATCGGCTTCGGCGATGAAGAGCGCGATGTGGTGCCCAGCTCGCCGCCGCGCCCGGCACCGCGGGCGGCCGCCACGGCGGCTCCTTGTACGAGGTCACCTGGCCGAAGCAGCTGTCTTCGGGGACGGCGTAGGGGTCGCCGTCCACGCGTGCTCTGACCATGGCCGTCTTGGCCGCCCATGTCGCGAGGACTTCCGCGTACGTCGAACGGTCGGCCGCCTGACCGGGACGGCTTCCCGAGTTCGCCGGACCACGGGGGGGCGGGCGCGATCGTCGTACCCGAGCCGGCGGCCGCAGCCTCACAACATGCGGGAGGCCTGAAGACCGCTGTGATCTGTCCCAGGGCCGGGTTCGCAGCCAGCCGCGGCGCGCGGCCTTGAGGCCCGCCTCGAAACGGCTGGTCGCCTCCAGGCGCTCCATGGGTCGCCATCTGCCGTCGGACCGTCCGCATCGACACGCCGAGGCGCTTGCCCGCGGGCCCCGTCCGTCATCCCGGAGGCCAGCAGTCTCAGCAACTCCTGTTCTCCGGGGCTGATTCCGTTCTCCGGCGACTGTCCGCGGGTGGCGCCGAGCGGGACGTCCACCTCCGAGGTCTGCCTCCACGGTCGGCGCGGCCGCACCGGCGGCGCGGGCGTTCTTCAGCCAGATGCCGACCTTGTACCGCTGGTGGGCGGCGTCTAGCGGGGCCAGGAGGTGGCCTTGTTCGGCAGCCACCCACGGCGGCGGCCAGGCCCTCCTCCCATGCGACGTCGCAGTGCGACCGATCATGCCGAGCGTCTCCAACTGGGCGATACGGTCCTCGTCCATGTCGCCACGGGCGTAGAACCTCCTGGCGTCGGACCACAGCGGGAAGTTGGCGACCGAGGCCGGCCATCCGACCGCCTCGGCTTCTTCGCCCTCGGGGCCGCGGTAGGTGAACGGCACGCGCTGATCTCCGTGTTCGCGGGCGTAGATGACGGCGGCCTCGACCCCGCGCCGCCGGTGCTCGTGCGCGAGTCTCGCGCATTCGGGGTCGCACTCTTCGCTCACCCTGCTGGTTCATCAGTAAGCTGGTGAACCAGTTGAGTAATGGAGGTGCGATGTCACTGCTTGATGACGGAGGCCCGATCTTCGCCCAGATCGCCGCCGACCTGGCGAACCAGATCGCTGACGGAACGGTGGGCGAGGGGGAACGGGTCGCGTCCAGTAACGAGATCTCCGCGTTCTACCGGGTCAACCCGGCCACGGCGGCGCGCAGCCTCACGGTGCTCGCCGAGCAGGGGCTGGTGGAGAAGCGGCGGGGTCTCGGAATGTTCGTCGCGGAAGGCGCGCGGGAGCGGCTGGTGCAGGAGCGGCGGCGCGGTTTCGCCGACCGGTACCTGCGGCCGCTGGTGGTCGAGGCGGCACGGCTCGGGATCGGTCTCGACGAACTGCTCGGGCTGGTGCGCGATGAACTGACCTCGGTCGAGGTCACGACGGGGGTGAAGGCGTGACTCCGGCGATATCGGTGGCCGGCCTGGAGCGCCGCTACCGCGACCACCAGGCGCTGACCGGCGTCACCTTAGAAGTCGGCACGCCGGGCGTCACCGGACTGCTGGGCCGCAACGGTGCCGGGAAGAGCACGCTGCTGCGCATCCTGGCCGGTCAGGAGTTCGCCACCGCCGGACGCGTGAGGGTGTTCGGGGCCGAGCCGCTGGAGAACGATGCGGTGCTGCGCCGGATGATCCTCGTGCGGGAAGACCAGACCTACCCCGACCTGCGGGTTCGGCACGCGATCGCGGCGGCGGCGCTGCTGTACCCCAACTGGGACGCCGACCTGGCCGGCGCGCTGCTGGACGCCTACGAGCTGCCGCCGGCCCGTCCGATCAAGAAGTTGTCGCGCGGCATGCGGACCGCTCTCGGCCTCACCATCGGGCTGGCGGCCCGCGCCGAACTCACCCTGTTCGACGAGCCGTGCGCGGGCCTGGACGGGGTCGCACGCGCCCTCTTCTACGACCGGCTGCTCGCCGACTACGCCGCCCACCCGCGGTGCATCGTGCTCTCGACCCACCTCGTCGACGAGGCCGCGGAGCTCCTGGACCGCGTCCTGGTCCTGGACCGCGGCCGTCTCGTACTCGACGCGCCCGCCGACGAGCTGCGTGGCACCATGACGAGCGTCACCGGCCAGGCCGGCAGCGTGGAGCGGCTCATCGCCGGCCGCACGACACTGAACCGGCGGACGATGGGCACCCGGACCACGGCGGTGATGGTCGGCCGGCTCGACGACCGCGACCGCGAACTCGCCGACCACCTGCGCCTGCGGCTGGAGCGGGTCACGCTCCAGCAGCTCGCGGGCTACGCGGCCGAGCAGCACGATCGAACCGACCTCACGTCAGCGAGGACACCCTGATGCGTTCGACCCCGGTCGTCACCGCTGTCCGCTACCTGCTCCTGGACCGCGTGACATACCTCGTACTGCCCTGGGCCTGGGCGGCATTCGGCTTCGTCCTCGACGTGGTGGTCCTTCAGCTGATCCCGGCCGGTCACGGCGACGACCGCTGGGTCGGTGGTCTGGTCGCGGTCCCGCTCGTCATGCTCGTCGTGGGCGCGCAGTCGGTCGCCCGCGCGATGCCGTTCGCCCTCACCCTCGGGGTGAGCCGGCGCACCTACTTCCTCGCCGCCACCGCACTGGCCCTCACCCTGTCCATGGGTTTCGGGCTCGTCGTCGCGATCGGCCGGATCGTCGAACGCACGACCGGTGGATGGGGCATCGGCATGGCCTACTTCCGCGTCCCCCGCCTCCTCGACGGCCCCTGGTACCTGTCGTGGCTCACGGCGACGACCGTCCTGGTCCTCATGTTCGTCTACGGGATGTGGTACGGCCTGGTCTACCGCCGCGCCGGACTGCCCGGCACCACGGCCTTCGCCGCAGCACAACTCGGCGCGCTGGCCCTCGCCGCGCTCGTCGCGACGTGGGCGCACGGCTGGACGGGCATCGGCCACTACCTCGGCACCCTCACCGCCACCGGCCTCACCGGCGCCCTCGCCGCTGTCGTGGCCCTCCTGCTCGCCGGCGGCTTCGCCACGATCCGACGGATGACCATATGAGCACGGCAGAGACGGGGAAGACGCAGCGTGCGGCGCAGGCCGGGCAGGGCAGCGGGCGGATCGCGCCGCTCGACCGGCGGGTGTTCGCCGTCGCGGGGGTGGTCTTCGCCGCGCTGATGGCGCTGGCCCAGCGATACGGCTTTCACCGCGACGAGCTGTACTTCCTCGACTGCGCCCGGCATCTCCAGGCGAGTTACGTCGACCAGCCGGTGCTCGCGCCGCTGCTGGCCCGGGTCTCGCTGTCGCTCTTCGGGGTTTCGGCGGCGGGCCTGCGGCTGTGGCCGGCGCTGGCCGCCGCAGGCACGGTCGTCGTGGGCGCCATGACCGCACGGGAGTTCGGTGGCACGCGGCGGGCGCAGCTGCTCGCGGCGATCGCGACGGGCACCATGCCCGTGCTGCTGAGCAGCGCGCACGTTGCCAATACCACGTCCTATGAACTGCTGGCCTGGGCGGCGATCGCGTTCGTGGTCGTGCGGATCGGCCGCACCGGCGATACGCGATGGTGGATCGCCGCAGGGGTGCTGGTGGGCCTTGGCGCGGAGTTCAACCATCTCGCGGCAATCTTCGCAGCCGTCCTGCTGGCTGTGGTGCTCCTCGGTCCGGCCCGCCGGACCGTGGCCGACCGCCGACTGTTCGCGGGCGCGGTGATCGCCTTGCTGCTCGTGCTGCCCGACCTGTGGTGGCAGGCGCACCACGGCTGGGCCATGTTCGAGATGACACGGGCGCTGAACGCCGAGCACGGCGGCCCTGGCAACATCCTCACCTGGATCGTGGGGCAACTCGGCACGTCCTGCCTGGCGATGGCGCTGCTGTGGATGGCGGGCCTGCGGTTCCTGTGGCGGTCCGGCCGGACGCTGTGGCGTGCCCTGGTGACCACGTACGCGACGCTCTTCGCCCTGTTCGCCGTGACCACCGGAGCGCAGGTGTACTACCTGGCCGGGCTGTACGTGTGTCTACTGGCGGCCGGCGCTGTCGACCTCGACGGGTGGCTGCACGCCCGGCCGCAGCGGCTGCGCGGCCTCGTGATCGGAACCGCCGTCTCGGCCGCGCTGTCCGCCGTGGTCGTGCTGCCAGTGCTGCCGGCCTCCCACGTGGCCTGGACGTACGGCATCAGCCCGATCTCGGGGGAGACCCAGGGCTGGCCCCAACTGGTCGGCACCGTGCGGCAGGTGTGGACCGGGCTGCCGGCCGAGCAGCGCGCGAACGCAGTGATCTTCGCCGCGGACTACAGCGAGGCCGGCGCCATCAACGAACTGGGCCGCAGCGCAGGGCTGCCCACCGCCGTGAGTAGCCACAACACCGACTGGTGGTGGGGCCCCGGCAACCCGAACGCCACCACCGTGGTGGCCATCGCCCCCGGCCCCGACTACGCCCCCGGGTACGAGGCCCACCTGCGCCAGTACTTCCGGAACGTCCGCGTGGCCGCGACCCTCACCAGCCCCGACGGCGTGCACACCATCGAATCGGGCGGTCGCGTCTACATCTGCACCGACCCGGTCCGCCCCTGGGGCACGATCTGGCCCGAACTGCGCAACTACGCGTGATGCCGCAGGGCCTGCGACGTCGCGCCACGCTGGCGCGGCCCGACGTCGCAGGTCATGCCAGTGGTGGGGGACCACATCCAGAGCGGCAGCGGTCCTGCTTGCTTTGTGGGTTCACCCCGACCTGATCTCGTCCGCATGACGACAACCGCTCAGCGGCCCCCGCTCCCTGCAGGCCTCCACGGATCCAACGCGCACAACGAGTGTTGCACGAGGAGTTGTTCGAGGGTGGTGGCGCTTTGCGACGGTGATCCAGCGCGGTAGTGCTCGCCGACACGACCGTTTGACGGCCGGTTGCCCGGTCCGGTCAGCACGTGTCGGGGTGCGAGGTCGCGTGCTCAGCCTCGGTTGCCGGGGAGATTACCGCGCTCCCGGGACCGGTTGCTGCGGGGTCGGTGGAGGCACCGGAGCGGTTGGCCGGGTTGGCGTGCCATTTTTGTGAGCGATCGTTCAACTATGGGGGTGCCGGTGGGACGCAAGCAGCTCTGGGACCAGGCGGAGGTATTGGCCTCCGCCATGCGACTGTTTCGTCGCCGCGGCTATTTCGGGGCCTCAGTTCGGGACATCGAGGAAGCGACCGGCCTGCATCCGGGCAGCCTGTACCGGACTTTCCACAGCAAGGACGGCCTGTTCTGCGCGGCACTGGACGCCTACAACGACCAAGTGGTGCAGAGTCGCGTCCGGGCCCATCTCCTCGAACCGTCGGACCCTGTGGCCGGCATCAGGTCGTTCTTCACCTCGACGTTCGAGACCGGCCTCGATCCCGATCCGGGATGTCTGCTCACCAACACGGCTGTGGAGTCCTTCGCAGTCCCGCAGGCCACCGACGGGGTCCGCCGAGGACTGGAGACGATCGAGTCCGGCCTCGCCCAAGCCCTGACGCGCGCCCGCACCATGGGCCTGCTGTCCGCGGATCTCGACGTCGAGATTTCGGCAGCCCACCTGCTGGCGCTCTATCAAGGCCTGCTCGTGCTGGTCCGTGCCGGCGCCCCCATCACCAAACTGCACACGATCACCGATGGCGCGATGGCGTCGATCGGACCCAAGGCTACGCGGCGTGCTGGTCGGCCGACCCCGGCGAGCGGCTCGCCGCACTCGGCACGGTCGCGGTCGACGACGTCGCCTACCGGGACCCGGGCACGGAGGTCGGCGGGCTGACCGAACTGGCCACCTACATGGCCGGGTTCGCCGGAGCCTTCCCCGGCCACCGGTTCCGCATCGACGAGGTACTCGAACACCACGACCGGTCGCTCGCACGCTGGACCCAGCTCGGCGAACAGGGCGAGCCCGCCATGGCGGGCGTGAGCACCGCACTCCACCGCGACGGCCGACTCGCAGACCTCACCGGGTTCTTCCTCCCCGCGTGAGCGGATCCCGCAGCCTCGCCGAGCACGCCGCCGATCAGCCGGCGCCGCTCGGCGAGGTCACCATCCACCGATACTTCGACGGCTGGGCACTACGCAGCCGCGGCACCCAGTTCGCGATGGTGATGGACACCCTTCACCTCCGCGTCGACGGCGCGGGCCGCCCCTCCTACGAGAACGCCGGGTCCACACCGTTCAGCAGATATCGGTGGGCGGGTTGGCCCCTGGTGTCGGGTGTCCAGACGGCGGGGCCGCCGCTCCATTCGATGAGCAGCTCGTCGTCCAGGACGACGTCGTCGGGGTCGAGGCCGGCCCGCCGGATGAATTTGAAGAGATCGCGAGGGCCGGTGGCGCGGCCGAGTTCAAGTTTACCCGCGAGCCTGACGGGGCCGATTCACCCGAGGCGGCGTCGCAGGTCACATCGGGGATGGTGCGGGGCTAGGAGGTCAGTGGTGTAGCGGTCAGTGACTTCAGCGCCGTGTGGTGGGATGGCCAGACTGCATCGTTGACCTTCTGGGAGTCCTCGTGTTGTCCTCGTACCCTTCGCTGCCTCGTGCCTTGGCTGAGGCGTTGGTCGATGTCCTGTGGTTCATTGACGGCAGCGAAGACGGGCAGATGGATCAGGACGACGCGGTCAAGGTCTTTGAAGGTGTCGCCCACGTGATCAGAACGTTGTCGAATGATCAGCGGCAGCAGCTGATCGAACTGATAGGGGAGATGGCAGCCGCTGAGGCCAATCCGGCTCGCCGCGAGTTCCTGGAAGAGTTCCCGGAGGACTTCGGACTCATCGACGCATCCTGAGCAGTCTCAGTAGTAGAGCAGGACCCTCTTGCGGAGGAGCTGGAAGCCTGCCCGGCCGAACATTTGGCGCTTCAGCATCTTGATCCGGTTGACATGGCCTTCGACGACTCGGGAGTTCCACGGCAGCGGGAGTCCAGCAGTGACGGCGTCGAGATCGTGCTCCAGGTGCCGGGCGAATCGCTGGAGATGGGGCAGGTCGGCGCTGGTCGCGGCTTCGATCCACGCCGGCAATCGGTGGTCTTGCAGCTGAGTGAGCATGTGGGCGAAGGAACGCACGTGGCCCAACGACTGATCGTCTACCCGCCCGACATCAGGGCCTTCCTCGCGCCCGCCGGGCTGGAGAACGCCGTGGACCTCGCCGACCCGGCTTCGTGGAGTGGCGAGGCGCCGGCCCCCAAGGCTGAGAGCCCTCCCGCTGAGCCCCCGTGAGGGTTGCACTGGAAGGGCGCTGGATAGCCGTGGGCAAGCCCATCTCGGAGAAAACGACACCTCTTCCCCACGCTTCAGCCGAGGGGGAGGCTGCAGTCCATCGGACTCGGGTCAGGGCGCTCAGACCAGCTGCGCCCGGTCGGCCCTGACGGGTGCGCCGGGGCAGGTCATCGACGTGGCTGGCGGTGAAGCACGGGACGGCGCCGGCGCCGACGCCGGCCTTGCCCGGCGTTGAACGGGACGCGGCCCCGGGCGACCGGATCGATCCACCGCAGGCGGCGCATCCACTCGAACACGACCCGGTCACATCGAGCCGGGCGACGGCCTGCTCACGGTACGAGCGGCGCCCCGCGGCCCGGTAACCCGGCGGAGGCCCTCCCCGGCGGCGGCCCGCAAACCTCATGGGGGACGCCGTCGGCGCGGACCCGCACGACGTCTCCGTCCCGGCGGGCGTCTCAGCAGATCACGGTGTTGCCGCCCCCAACGACACGCAGCCGCCCGTCCCGGGACCTCATGTTGGGCGCCACATCCCGGTACGGCGGACCTGTGGTGACGACGACCGCCGTGATCAATCCCGACTCCGCAGAACCCCGCGCCCTGCCGAATGCACCTTGTTCCGGTGAACTCTTCCCCCTCTCCGGCGACGGAGGACGGCCGGCCCGGGATTTCCCGAGGCTGCCCTCCGGGTGTTCACAAGACCCGGGTCACGAGGCTGGCGTCACCTGGCGCACGCTGTAGTCGCGCGTCTTGAGGAAGGAGGCCTTGGGCCCGGACTGGTAGATCCACGGTTCGATCCCGCAGTACCCGTCGATGTGCCGGAACTGTTCCACGGTCTCCTCGTACCGGTCCTGCCAGTAGAGGACCCAGGCCAGCATGTGGCGCAGGGCTACCGCGCGGCGATCGAACGGATCCGGAGCCGCTGCCAGATCTGCGAGCGCCGTCGTCGCTGCCGCGACGATCTCCGGTCGCTTGTAGTAGACATCGGGATCGAGGTCCTGTTCACGATCCTCGTGCTCGAAGTACCCCCGCAGCAGGACCAACGACAGGAGGTCTCCCGGTTCGCTCCGCGCGACGGCCTCGCGGCCGAACCCCTGCGCCAGCTCGTGCGAGCCCCGCCACTTCGCGCACCAGAACTGCTGCGCTTGAACCCAGGCGACCTGCGACTTCGGAGCCCGCTTGACGACCTGGCCCCACACAGCGCGGAACTCCTCATGCGTGTACCCCAGGCCGCGTCCGATGCGAAGCTCGACGATGTACGGGACGGGGTCTGCCGGGTCCGCGGTCCGCTGTGCCCTGTGCGTCGCCTCCTGAGCCTTGAGCAACGCCTGGTGGAACAGGCGGAACTGCTCGTGCGTGGTGTGCTGCGCACCGGCCGCGCCTCGGACTTTCCACGCCAGTGAGACCCCGGCCGCGGCATCGACGCCATCCGCGGTGGGATCGCCGGGGCGCGCTGCCTGCCAGGCGCGAAGCCAGGTGTCGTCTTCCGCCGCCTCGTCGGACAGGACGGTCACACGGTGGATACGTTCGTCCCAGTCCTGGCCGGCCTTGGCTATCCAGTCCGCGCCGGCCTGCCAGTCACCGGACCTCACGGCGTGGACGAGCGCCGTCTGGTCCGCGGACACAGGCATCGAGTGCTCGGTGTCGACCTCGTCGCCGGGAACGAAGCCCAGCGCGACGATCTCTGCGGCCTGCCCGGCAAGGAGCGCCGCGGTGCGAGCCTTCGATTCCGCGGTCTCGGCCTCCAGAATGGCGATCTCCGCGTTCAGCCGTTTCGTCTTGTGCAGGAAGTAGACGGCGCGCAGGACCTTGTACGCCGCGCCCAGCAAGAGGACGCCGATGATGATGAGACCGATCACGGGGGTGGGTACCAGCTTTCGTAGGGGTTCGGTGTCGCCCTGGTCCGCGAAGGCCGCGTCCAAGGCCAGGTCGGTTCGTCCTCGAAGCAGGCGGCCGAGTCGGACGAGGACAGTGGCCGGCCCGCGGTGCCGGGGCACCGCGCGGAACGCCGCGCCGAACCGCGAGGTCGGCGTGGCTCCGTCGGCCACCAGGCGCATGACAAGATGGTCCCACGCAGCCTGAGGTTCTCGGGCAAGGCGCTGCCCCCACCGGGCTGCTCGCAGGGCGTACAGACGGGGGTGCCCCGTACGCCGACGGAGCGGCCTCCCGAGCGCAACCGGCCGGTCCGCCCCGCATCGGACCGCACACCTGTGTCGCTTGCTCGATGAGATCAGGATTTCCGGCGTTGATGGGGACTCAGCGGCGGCAGCGCCGGCCGGGCCGCGTGCCGTCAGAGCTTCGGGGCTGCCGGCACGATGGTCTCGCAACCCGCCTTCGCCGCCGCACGCAGGGCCGCCTCGCGCACCAGCACCGGGAGCGCCCCGGCTCACCGCGCTTCGCCGCATCGAACTCGGTGCCGGTGGTCACCCGCAGCGCGGTCACCCCGGCCGTCCGGGCTGGATGGGCGCACTTCGCGGTCACCGTGACGGAGCGGGCAGTGAAGGCGAAGTGGTCGCGTCCAAGGACGCCGAGCCCGGCGAGAGCCACCACACACGGTCCCCCGGGGACTCGGCTGCTGGACGCGCCACCACGGCACACCCACGGCAGAGTCCGGCTCGGTGATTTTCAGAAGCGGCGACGCACCAGCTCTCTGATGTCCTTGCGGCCCGGGAAATTCCTTGGCGCAGCGATTGGACCCTCCGGTCGTTCTCCGGCGGGCTGACGACGTCCGCTCATCCCCTGATACAAGGGGAGGCATCGCCTGGTGCTCGACAGTCAGGACGCGGAGCGCCGCTCGTAAATTGGCGTGGAGCCCTCGTCGACGTTCTGTCGATGAGGGCTCCACAGTGTTCTTGTGAGATTCTCCGTGGGATTCCTCAGCTGAAGACTACGGAGAAATGGTTGGCGGTTCCCATCGACCACACTCGGCTACGATTCGCGCAATTGCCCGCCGCTTGGGATAATTCGACCGAATCTTCGAGAGGCGCTCCGTGTAGATTCTGCCAACGCCCACTCCGGGTTCATAGAGGAGTCGGGCATCGCCATCGAGCCACATGTCTTCGATGCCGCGAAGGGTGGTTTTAATTCCCTTGAATTCCTCCCTGGAGAATCCGCCGCCAGAATCTAGCAAATCGTCACAGGAGTCCCAAAAATTCCCAGAAATGCATCTGATCTGCCACTCCCGATCGTGCACGTCCATTTCGTTTGAGACTGCGACCTTCGCCATTCTGATGGCGTTCGCCTGGAAGTAACTCGGTGTGGATGACTCTTCGATCTGGCCGATCGCGGCTCGCCAGGTTGTCAACGACGCGATACTTTTCGATGCATCGTGGAGTTCTGTAGTGCCGCAGGCTGCGACGACACGGTCAAACTCTTCTAGATGTGGAGTTTCGGCGCATTCAAGGATAGGTCGCATCCTGGCGAGACAAAGTCCACCCGTTAGGGCCCGCAAATCCATCAGTCACTTCCTTTTGACGACTCGCCATACGGTATTGCCTGTCGATGATGTTCCGTACCCTAAGGGCTGTCCCGTAAATGATCTCCGAGTCGTCTCGGGCATGGTTGATCGCGGTGAAGCCCGTTGATCTATCCGGCGAGGGCGAGGTTGTGCATCCGGGCGATGCCGAGCATGGCGTGGTGGACGCCGTCGTCTTTGAGGCGGCAGTCGCGGAGGATCTTCCAGGTCTTCATGCGGGCGAAGACGTGCTCGACGCGGGCTCGGACCTGCTTGTGGGACTTGTTGTGTTCCTCTTTCCAGTCCGGGAGTTCAGTCTGGCCGCGTTCGCGGCGGTGCGGGATGACGAGTCCGGTTCACGGGTAGCCGCCGTCGGCGATCGTGGCGGTCTTGCCGACGGCGGCTTTGGCGCCGGATTCCTCCCATGCCGTGCAGTCGTTGCGGTTCCCGGCGAGTGGCCGGCCGACCAAGACGACCAGGCGGGTGTCGGCGTCGATGACGACTTGGTGGTTGTGGAGTACCGGTAGTTCTTCGACCGCTCGGCGATGGCGTGGTCGCGGGTGGGGACCAGGGTGCCGTCCACTATGAGCACGGAGTCTTTCGCGAACCGCTTGCGGGGCTGGAGCGCGAGCATCGGCCCGAGATGGTCGATGATCCGGTCCGCCGCCGACTTGGACACCCCGAACAGCGGGGCGAGCTGGCGCATCGTGAGGTTCGTGCGCCAGTACGCCGCGACCAGCAGTGCCCGGTCCTCCAGTGGAAGGCTCCAGGGCCGGCCCCTGCGGACCGCGTCCGCGCCCTGGCGACGCAGAACCGTCACCAGCTTCCCGAAGGCGCGCGGGCTCAGCCCCGAGAACGGGGCTATCCAGGAAGGCTCCGACGCCTTGATCACACCAGCCACGCCAAGACCATCTCATTAGCGGCCAGGCGGTCATGAGACGTGGATCTACAGCTCGATCCGCCCCGTCAACCACCAATCGAGGTACTTGGCCAGGCTGGGCGCCACCCAGGTGCGGCTGTCGTCCTCGTGATTCCAGACGAAGACGTCGGGCCGGTCGATCCGGGCCAAGAGCGCGAACAAGTCCCCGTTCCCCGCGTCCGCGAAGAAAAGCAGCGGGTCGAACGGCATGTACAAGGTGGCGAGCTCGGCATCCGCGCGAAGACTCTGGTTCTCGGAGGCAATGCGCGCGGCAGACCAAATGAGCCCGTCGCCGTACTCGCCCTCGATGCCGTTGCTCTCCCGGAGGAGGGCTGCGAGGTGCGCAGGCAGTGGATGGCCGAGGACCGTAGAGCAGTGAACCAGCGACTGCTCCGATGCAGGCGGCTGAAAGAGCGCCGTCCCGGGCAGAGCCGTTACAGCTTCGGTCCACACAGTGGAATCGACCTCCAGGAGCCTGGCCACCGATCGAACCGGCTGCGGCCCGTCGCTATCGACAGGGGCGTCCGCAGCTCGGCCAGGGTCGCGACTGATCATCAGCCGAATACTACGGCCCTGGCCGAGCCAGCCGCTCACGCCCCCCGGGGCAATGCGGGACAGTCCTTAGAGGGTGGTTCGTGAATCTTTAAGCAGTTATATCGCCGTGCCCACCCGTATCGAGGCCGGAGTATTGTTCGAGACCGTCATGGTCGAGAACTCCCCGGATTGGCTGACGACATGGTGAGAGTCGAAGAGCTGGAGGGCGTGCTGCCTTCGATGACACGGTGGCGTGTGCCAGGCGGACGCAGCGTGGACTGGGCCGCCCTCGAGGCGGGCCTCGGGACGGCGCTGCCCTCGGACTTCCGCTCTCTGGCGGAGGTGTACCCGGTGCTTGCAATCGATGATTTCCTCATGGTGTCCCTTCCGACGCCCGGCGCCGAGGCGCCATGGGCGTCCGAGTCCAGGGACGACGAGATCCTTCAGGATCTGTACGCGATGGGCGACACCGAGAACTACGTCCCCTACCCGCAGCCGGGAGGTCTTATCTCCTGGGCGTCGTCCAATTCGGGGGACACCTTCTACTGGAGGACGAGCCCTTCGGATCCGGACGCATGGCCCGTGGTCGTCCGCACGGACAACGCCGACTGGATCGAGTTCCCAGTCGGTGCCGTCGAGTTCCTGGCCGGCGTGTACGGGCGCACCGTCGACGTGCCGGGCATGCCCAGGAACTTCCCCAGCGACGACCCGAAGGTTCTGGGCCTGAGCGACCGCATCGACTGATCGGCAACTCAGAGGATGCTCAGGTGATGTCCGTTTCCGGCTGAGGTGGAGCAAGCCCGCTGGTGGAGGTCCGTCAGCTATTGCTTCCTGGCGAAGTTGCCGGTGTCGGCCTCGGGGAGGATCTCCAGTTTGACCAGGCGTTTCAGCTTGGCCCGGGTGCCTTCGACATTCTTCGGCAGTAGTTCGTGGCCGAGGGCTTCGCAGACGTCCTTGGCTCGTAGCGGCCCGGTCGCGTGGTTGAAGGCGGCGAGGATACGGGGGGGCGGGTGTTCGGGCAGCTCCGGCGCGGCGGCCGGGAGCCGGTCGGCGAGGCCGGTGACGGTCTTACGAGTGATCGCGAGACCTGCTGAGTTGATCTCCCCACTCGCCAGGGCGCCGACCCGCGACGGAGCGTCAGACTCGTGGAGTTGCCCGTAGTCAGCCGCTCTTCAGGCCGCAGTCAGCTCTGGGAAGGTGACGCCGGTCAGCTCTTCGGAGGCGGTCCACAGACGGCGGGCTGTGGCCGGGTCGCTGGCCGCTGCCGAACGGCCGGCCAGGGTTGGGGCGCCGCGCATCTCGAACATGCCGTCGGGGCCGACGTAGCTCGCGCCGGGGAGGTCCTGGACGGCGGCGTAGAGGGTGGGGAGTGCGCCGGCCTCGCCGTCCTGGGCGATCAGCCTGTTGACGAGACGGTAGAAGAGGGTTCGCAGGAGGCTGGCGTCGTGGCTCTGGAGGTTGGTGGCGGCCAGGCCGGGGTGCGCGGCGAGGGCGCGGACGGGCGAGCCGGCGGCGGCGAGTCGTCGCTGGAGTTCCAGGGTGAAGAGCAGGGTGGCGAGCATGGACTGGCTGTAGGCGGTCAGCGGGTTGTACTCGCCGGTCAGGTCGAGGTTGTCGAAGTGGATGCGGGGGCTGCCCGGGGTCTTGTGCGCCCCCGAGGACAGGGACACCACGCGGTCGGTGATGTGCGGCAGCAGCAGGTTGGTCAGGGCGAAGTGGCCCAGGTGGTTGGTGCCGAACTGGGTCTCGAAGCCGTCCTTGGTGCGGCCTTCGGGGACGTTCATGACGCCGGCGTTGTTGATGAGCAGGTCCAGGTGGCCGTGCCAGTGGGCGGCGAACTCGCGCACGGAGGCGAGGTCGGCCAGGTCGAGCCGGCGGACCTCCACGCTGCCGTTCACTGTCTTGATCGGCGACGGACAGCGCCGAGGTGAAGTGCGCGAGGGACCACTCGAACGGATTGCCTTGCCGGTCTTCGCGGCGCTGCACGGCTACGCGGGCCTGACGGTGAGCGGCGCCCTGCCGCCGGAGATGGCTGAGTGCGGCTTGGATGATGTGATCGCGTCCATCCTGCGCGTCTGCGCGCCGCAGTAGAACCGCACAGGATTGCCAGAGGGGTCATTCAAGAACTGGCTGAGGGCCATTTTTCAGAGACGGGCGACAGGACTGTCCAGGGTCGCGCAGCGACGCCGAAGGCGCCCTTGACCGTCCGGGCCGGCTTGGATCCTCCGGAGACGGGTGACTCCAACACTTCGTTGCATCATCAACCAAGTGGGGAAGTCGATCGAGCCTTGGGAATCGCATCAGTGGAGCCAGAGGTCTTGGAGGAGATCGTCATGATTTTTCATGATCGCGGTTTCGGTGACGCTCCGTGGCAACGGCACTGGAAGTGGGTCAGAACCAATTTTTCGGAGACTGGCGACACAGGGGACTGTTCCGTTCGGCACCCGCACCCCCAGGGACCGCGCGGGCCCTGACGGTGCAGGTTCCGGGCCGTCGCGACGGGCTCGCCGGGGCGCGTGCGGCCTTCGCGGGCGGACGGGGCCGTGATCACCCTCCTCTGTCACAGGGTGTAAGCCCCGGGCCGGGGCGGCCGTCGATCGGTGGAGGCGAGCAGGTTCCCTGCTGCGTCACGACGACCGCCCCGACTGTCGCCTCGCCTACCCGCGGCATGGGCCCTCATCCGGGACGAGCGCCGCGTTCCACTCGGTTGAGTGAGGCAACGGCGGTGGCCCGCACCCTCTCGGAGAGGGTGCGGGCCACGGCTGCGTAGTGGATGGCTACCAGCGATACCAGCGGCTGCTGCCGCCCTTGGGGCGGGCGACGAAGCCGACCAGCCACAGCACGAGCACCGCGATGGCGACCCACCAGAGGATCTTTACTGCGAAGCCGGCACCGAAGAGGACCAGAGCGAGCAGAAGAACGAGAAGCAGGGGAACCATATTTATCAACCTCCGAGCCGTCGTGTGCCCGGCTGCTCGTCGCCCATGCAGGCGAACTTCATGTGTTTCCTACGGCCGTCGAGGGGCAGCCGAGAGGGTTGCCTCATCGCAGCCCCAGGCAGGACAGGTAGGAGGTTCGCCGCTGCGCGGGAAGGGGGCCGCGGCGGAGCGGCGGCCGACCTCGGCGTCCGGCGGGTAGACGATGACGCGCAGGTCGCTCATGTTCCCACCCTGCGGGCTGCGGGTCATTCGAGCATGCCCAGTGCGGTGTCCGGCGGCGCTGGGGGCAGGCGGGACCCCTTCGGTGAGGGCACGCCGGGCGGTGTACGCGGTGGCGGGTTTGCAGCGGCCGCGGGTGTCCCAGCATTCGCCGGTGTAGACGCGTACGGGGGGCCGGCCGGTGCCCCGCGGTGCGGGTACGCGGCCCGCCGCGGCGTGCACCTACCGCAACGACGTCCACATTTCTATCCTGTTCCTGCCCGAACTCCGGGCAGGAACATCGAGGGGCATGCGGAGCCTGTCCGAATGGGGGAGCGATGGCATCGGGGGCTTAGAGGTCCTAACAGAAGCCGTTGATCATGTGACTTTCGGTTCGGGTGGTCGTTGGTTTGGCCGTGGGGAAACGTCAGTCGCGGCCGTGGATGGTGTCGGATGAACTGTGGTCGCTGATCGAGCCGTTGCTGCCCGAGCCGGCTCCGAAGCGGGTGGAGGGGCGTCCGCGGGTGCCGGACCGGCAGGCGCTCTGCGGGATCCTGTTCGTTCTGCATACCGGGATCCAGTGGGAGTACCTGCCGCAGGAGTTGGGTTTCGGTTCCGGGATGACGTGCTGGCGGCGTCTGGCGGCGTGGAACGATGCCGGCGTGTGGGACCAGCTGCATGTGGTGTTGCTGAAAAAGCTGCGGGTCGCGAAGAAGCTGGACTGGTCGCGGGCGGTGATCGACTCCTCCCACGTCAGGGCCGCTCGACGGGGCCCCAAAGCGGTCCCAGCCCGGTCGACCGTGCACGTCCGGGCAGCAAGCACCACCTGATCGTCGACGGCCAGGGCATCCCCCTCGCGGTGTCTTTGACCGGCGGGAACCGTAACGACGTCACCCAGCTGATGCCGTTGCTGAACAAGATCCCGCCGGTCGCGGGCCTCGTTGGCCGACCCCGCAGGCGGCCCGACATACTCCTGGCCGACCGCGGCTACGACCACGACAAGTACCGCCGCCTGGTCTGGGCGACCGGGGTCAAACCGCTGATCGCCCGCCGCGGCGTCCCGCACGGCTCCGGCCTCGGCGTCTACCGGTGGGTCGTGGAACGGACCATCGCCTGGCTCCACGGCTTCCGCCGGCTCCGTATCCGATGGGAACGACGCGACGACATCCACGAAGCCTTCCTCGGCCTCGCCACATGCCTCATCACCCACCGCCACGTCCGACGCCTTTGTTAGGACCTCTTACGCGTAGCGCCCCGGCCGAATGCGGCGGCCGCGGGGCGTTGGTGATGGGCGTGGTCGGACTGCTCACGGCAGCTCTCGGGTGGCCATTGGCCCGTCGCTGTTTCTTCAGGGCCGTCGGGTGGTGCGG
This sequence comes from Streptomyces sp. NPDC032091, assembly GCF_055580265.1. Classification (NCBI taxonomy): domain Bacteria; kingdom Bacillati; phylum Actinomycetota; class Actinomycetes; order Kitasatosporales; family Streptomycetaceae; genus Streptomyces; species Streptomyces sp. NPDC032091. The sequence goes on from NZ_JBVILR010000013.1 coordinate 228,945, forward strand.
CTGGCCGGGTACCGGGGGCGCTGGTTGTCTTCGGCGAGGTGGTCGAGAACGATGGTCTCCAGGGCGGTCTTGGTGATGCGTTCGGTGCCGTCGAGGATCGCGGTGATAGCGGCTTGGCGCAGGAGGCGGGCGAGGCTGCCGATGCGGCCTGCGGTGCGGGTGTGAAGGTATGGGGCCAGGCGCACCAGGCTTCCGGGCCGGTGCCGGTCGAGGTCGAGGTCGAGGTCGAGGTCGAGGCAGGCTTCCATGGCGGCGACGAGGTCGCGGAAAGGCTGGCTGGTTCCTCGGCGGGTGGGGATGGTGTCGCAGTCGATGAGGGTGGCCCGTCCGGCGAGCTGCGCCCCACGCGTACCGGTGAACAGGGGCGTCGGTGACGTCGATGCCAGCGTAGACGAACGTCGCCGCGATGCGTTCGGTGAGGTCTTTGAGGAGGTCGGTGGCTTCGGCTCCGGTGCTGGTGCGGGGGTTGAGCCGGTGGATCTCGTCGATCATCACCAGGCGGACGCCTGCCCGGCGGTACGTGTCGCAGACCGATGTCATGATCTGGGCTTGTGTCATGCGGTGGGTGATCGGGATGCCGAGGAGGCGGGCGAACTCGGTGGCGAGGGTTTTCGCGCTGGCGCCGGGCGGGACGAGGACGTACGCGACCGGGACCTGCTGGTGGATGCCGGTGCGGGCGGTTTCGGCGAGGTGGCAGGTCCGGCCGACTTGCAGGAGCGCGGTGGTCTTTCCGGTGGTCGGGGGCCCGGTGACGATCAGGCTGGGGCGGGCGGTGGCCCGTTGGTGCCGGCCCAGGACCATGAGGGTGCGCACCGTCGTCGAGATGGTGTTGATGGCCGGGGTGCGGATGGTGACGAAGTCGGAGTGGTAGGCGAGCCGTTCCTCGGCGCTGCGGGGCGGCGCACCGGGGGCAGGCGGTGTGGGCGGAGGGGTGTCGACGAACTGCTGCCAGCCCTGCCACGTCGGCGGCGGCAGGGGTTCGTCCTGGCTGAGTTCTCGGGCCGGGGGATGCTTCACCACTGTTCCGCCTCCCGCTGTGCGTCGTAGAGGCCGGAGCCGCCGGCAGCCGCGGCCAGCGACCAGTCCTGGTCATCGTCTTCGTCGCCTTCTTCAAGGCCGTCCAGGCAATCCGGGCCGTCGAGGTCGTCCACGCCTGTGGCCGCCTGGCCTGGTACACGCGCACTGTCTTGCGGCTGCTGCGCCGGGCCCTGGACGGTGCTGCCGCTGCCGAGGGCGGCGGCCCCTGCCGGGCCGTCTGCTTGCATGTGCTGCTCTCTCCTTGCCTTCGTAGCGGCGGCCGGGCGCCCGTCTGATCCGGTGCGGGCGCGTGTGAGGATCGCGTGGAGTGCCTCGGCGAGGTCGCTCTCGTACTGCTCGTTGTCGCCGCGCTGTTTGATTTGAGTCTTGAGGTGCTGCCATAGGTGGTCGTTGAAGGGCTGGTGGACGTGGTCGCGGTGGATCCAGCCGATCTCGGCGAGGTACCCGTCGGGTAGGCGGATCCAGACCTGCCTGGCGTCGTGGGGGTTGTGGTGGACTTCCCATTTCCCGCCGCGGGCACTCACGTCGGAGGGTTGTCCGCGGAGGGGGTTGAGGACCCTGTCGTCGTAGGTTCGGTGGTTGATGCGGATGTCGCGGTCGGTGATCTTGTGCCAGCGGGTGGGGAGCAGCTCGATGTAGTCGCGTCCGGTCAGTGGGGCCGGCACGTAGCCGTGGGCGGCGATGAGGGCGGCCCACATCTCGTTCGGTGACAGGGCGGCCGTGGCTGTCATGGGGTGGCGCAGGCCTTCGTGGGGCCGGGGCTGCCAGCCGGCGGTGATCCACTCGTCGAGGAGGTCCTGGAGCTGCGCCACGGTCCAGCAGGCTTCGTTCTCGACGTCGCGCCCGCGCTCGACGGTGTTGGACGCGGTGTAGCCGGCGACGTACTGGCAGAACAGGGTGTTGATCGAGGCGAAGGTCCGCTCCACGGGCCCCTTGGCTGCGGGCTGGCATGGGGGTGCGGGCTGGAGGCTGACGCCGAGAGTTTCACAGGCGGCCCTGAACGCCGAGGAGAGGTAGATGTTGCCGCGGTCGACGATGACGGTTTCGGGGACGATGACCGGCCGGGCCGCCGCGTGCTTGAGCCGCGTGTCGATCTCCGTCAGCCGCTCGTAGGGGATAGAGGCGTGCGCGAGGTGCAGGCAAGCGGGCCAGTGCGGGCGAACCGGGTGCGGGACGGCCATCTCGGCGAGGAGTAGAGCGGCGTCGACGGCTTTGGTCCCGGCCGGCCGCAGTACCGCGGCCAGGATGCCGCGGGTGGCGACGTCCAGCGCGATGGTCAGCTCCGGCCGCCCAGCCACGCCGCGGTCCGAGACAGCCATGATGTCCAGACGCGTCGTATCCAGCATGACCTGCTCCCCGGGCCGCAGCGCCATGGTCGGGGTGAACGGCGGCGCCGGGCTGGAAGCGGTCCGCGGCGGCTGGCCCGGCAGCTCTCGCGGGTCGGCGAGTGCGCGTACGAGCCGGTTGAACGTGGACACCGGCGGAAGCAGCACCGCGGCATCGGGGCCATGGGTCTCGGAGAGGACCTGCCAGGTGAGCTCGCGCAGCCCGGCGAGCGTGCCCTTGGAACGCCCGCGCTGTCGCCGCAACGCCTCCAACACCGCCACGACGACCTGCTCGTCGGCGCGCCCGGTGCGGCTGGAGGGCTTGGTGGTGCGGTGGTCGACCAGCCCCCACAGGCCCTGGCGGCGGTAGCGGGCCCGCATCCTGCGGATCGTCGCCGGGCTCACCCCGCTCCAGCCCAGGGCTGCCAGCTCGTCGGCCTTGGCCTCCACCCGATCGCCCATCGGGCGCTCCAGCGCGTATGCGGGCCGCGGCACCCCCGGGCTGCCCGGGCCGCCGGGCAGGCCGCACTCGCTGCGTGGTCATGCACGTTGGTTGCCCATGAGGCTCCGTGGGCACACCTGACGCGTTTGCCCACCGCAGCCGGGCCCTGAGCAGCTTTACCGATCGGCGCCAGCCCTGGTGTCGTAACTCGGCGAAGCGCTGGCTGACAGTGATCTTGACGGACTACCTTTCTGGAGACGGCGTTGGGGCCGCAGCCGGTTGTCGTACTGGGGAGGCACAATCGGCGCATGTCTGAGTTCTTCGTCGAGCTGGGAATTGTCAATGCGCCGTCGGGTGTGCTAGTGCTCGGCATGGCTGGCTGGATCGATCAGTGGCGGGAACTGGGCCGGCCGTTGTCCGAGCGTGCCGGGGCGGCTGCGGCGACGGGAGGCGGCCATTTTCGTGAGTGGTTGTGCGAGGCGGTCGCGGTTCCGGCGGTCGCTGACCGGGCTTTGATGGTTCGGGCGAGCACCTCGCCGTCTCCGTTCGACGGGGCACCGGCGATCGCGACTTTGGAGATCAGTCTCGGTCTTCCGTGGCCCGACCCGGACCGGGTGGTACCGGTACGCCTCGGGGATCTGCCCGTTGATCGGTGCGGCATGGTTGTCGGTGATGCCTCAGGGCTGGACGCGTGGAGGGGAGTGGACGATGAGCCGGCCGACGAGCTCGCCGATGTCTTCTACTGGGGCTTGTACGCGGACGGTGCGCATGCGCTGTTCGGTGGTGAGCGGATTGCGCGGTACGGCGTCGACGGGCCGCACGGGTGGTTGGACCTCCCGGTGGCCGAGGCGGTTGCCCGTGCGGCCGAACTCGAAGCCTGGCGCGACCGCCTCCATGGCAAGGGGCTCATGGTTTCGGTCGCCGAGCACACCGATGTCCAACGCTTCCAGCGGGCCGGGTGGCATCATCCGCTCCATGTGGGTGCGATCGATGTCGGTGGCTGCCAGGTGCTGGGCATCGCATGGGACCAGGGTGACCACTCGATGAGGCATCGCGGTGAGCGGGCCGCCGGCCAGGTGTATCCGCTCACGCTCGAAGCCGATGAGGCGGGAGAGATGGTGCTGCGATGGGCCATCCCGCCCTACGCCTTCGATGACGAAGCCGAGTGACGAGCCCAGCTCCCGGCCTCCCCAGCGCGATCACCACACCACAAGGTTCACTGGCCGTCGACAGGTGCAGCCCTTTCGTTCCAGAGTCGATCCGTCCGCAATATTGAAGCAGCGGCTGGGGTTGGAGCGGCTGTCTACGATCGTGGGGTGATCGATTTTGCTGGGATGTCTTCTGCGGATTTTTTGATGGCTTTGAGGCGTGGCACGGCCTGTATGTGGTCGTTGGAAGCGGCTGTCTGGTTGCTGGAGCGGACCGGTGTTTGGCTGGAGGACCCTCGGCTTCGTCAGTACGTTGTCGGAGGGATCGGTCATGAGGACGAGGTGTGGGCCGGTTTCGAGGTCCCGGGACTTCAGACTGGGATCGAGGCTGGGGAACTGGGGGAGCACGGGGAGGAACTCGTAGTCCTGTGCTTCGCTCTCAGTTTGTACGGGAACTTCCCCATCTCTTTGCGTTACGACTGCGGGGGCCTGTCTGAAGAGGTTGTTCAGCTGATGGGGAAGGCCCTTCTCATCGCGAACGGATACGCCGAACGCGACTGACCGGCACCCCTGGCCGCTGCTGGCGCCCGCGGAGCGGGCTGGTCCTGGAGTCGGAGCCGGAAGGACCCTGGGGTGGAAGCGGAGCGGACACCCCTCAACGAGCCGCAGGCTCGGCCCCCGTGAAACAAGGTCACTCAGATCTCCAGATGAGGCCGTTCGGGGTGGAGCGCAGCGGAGCCTCGAACCGTCCGGAGCGCAGCGCAGGACCCCGCGGCCCGAAGGGCCGGCTTCCAGGGTGCGAAGCACCCTCCTTGCTGAGCGAAGCGAAGCGCTTCATAGCTCCGGAGCGAAGCGGAGGAGCAGGCGCCGAAGGCGCCTCGGCCGAGCGCAGCGAGGCCGGTCTCTCCTGAGCGCGCAGCGCTCAGGTACCCGAAGCGAAGCGGAGGGGTAAGGGCTGCGAAGCAGCCCCGGTCGCGCGGAGCGCGACCGTTCTCTCCTCCGCGCGCAGCGCGGAGGCAACCAAGA